>JBFGYD010000416.1:0-3015 GCA_041587615.1 Lysobacterales bacterium | reverse complement strand
GCTGTGGTACCGTGACAATGAAAGCGGCGGTAGCCGGTTCCAGTTCACGCTGCCGGCCGCCGAGGACGAAAACGACGACTCCGCCGCGGATCGCTTGAGTGGTTAAGGCAAACAGAAAAGTCGATGAAATCGTCTACGTGGTCGACGACGACGAGGCGGTCCGCCAATCCCTAGGGTTCCTGCTGCGCTCGGTCGGCCTGGAGCCGCGGCTGTATGCCAACGGCAACGACTTTCTGGCCGAATGGGACGGGCAAAATTCGGGCTGCGTGGTGCTGGACGTGCGCATGCCTGGTCTAAGCGGGCTTGAAGTGCAGCGCGAACTCAATTCCCGCAGCTGCGCTCTGCCGATTCTGTTCATTACCGGGCACGGCGATATTCCGATGGCGGTAGAGGCGCTAAAGGCCGGCGCCATCGACTTTCTGCAAAAACCGTTTCGCGACCAGGAATTGCTGGACTGCATCCACCAGGCTCTCGATCGCAATCGAGAGGAGCGCCATTTCCACGAAGACCGTGCTCAGATTCTGGAGTGCATCAACAGCCTGACCCCGCGTGAAAAGGAAGTGATGGATTACGTCACCGCCGGCAAGGCCAACAAGGTCATCGCGCTAGACTTAGGGATCAGTCAACGCACGGTCGAAATCCACCGGGCCAACGTCATGGAGAAGATGCGCGCGCGATCGCTGGCCAGCCTGGTGCGCAGCCTGCATCAGGCCCGGTATTTCGACTCCGACGGTATCGCTCACCAGTAGGTTGGCTAGTCCGCCAGCGCCTTGGAGACGATTTCGTAAACGTCCCTGGACACGCCCGGCGTGCCCATGATTGCCTCCAGCCGCGCTCTCATCCGCGCTTGGCGCTCGGCATCGTAGCGCCGCCAGGAATTGAACGCCGCCACCAGGCGAGCGGCGACCTGCGGATTGAGCTGGTCCACGGCGAGTACCTGCTCGGCCAGAAAATCGTAGCCGGCGCCGTCGGCGGCGTGAAACCCGACGTGGTTCAAGAGGGCGAAGGTTCCGATCAGCGACCGGACCTTGTTGGGGTTGCGCAGAGAAAAAACCGGGTCGCTCATCAGCGCTTGCACCCGCCGCTCGCTTCCGGGACGGGGATCGGCGGCCTGCACCATGAGCCATTTGCAGATCACCAGCGGATCGTCGCGCCAGCGGCGATAGAAATCCGCCAGCAACGACCCGGCCGCCGGCGCGCCGGCGTGAACCACCGCGCGCAGAGCGGCGAGCCGGTCGGTCATGTTGTCCGCGTTCTCATATTGAGCTTGTGCCAGCGCCGCATCGCCTCCCTCGACCAGGTATTCCAGGCACACGTTGCGCAACGCCCGGGCAGCCACCGAGCGCGGCTCGATCGAATAGACCGTCGCGCTCAACTCGTGATACCGGGTGCGAAGATCGGCGTTCAGTTCCTCGGCCAGCCAGCGACGCAGCGTGCGGCGGGCCCCGTGGATCTCGACCACCGGCACCGGCTCGACCTGAGCCGCCAGAAAGACCTCATCGGGTTGGCGCAACGCTTCGGCGATCAGGGCCGGATCGGCCTGGGGATCTTGCAGCGCGCGCCGGGTCGCCGCTAAGTAAAACGGGTGGGATTTGCAGTCCGCGCCACGGGCGAGACGCTCGGCATCGGCCAGAATCACCTCGGTGGCCAGCATCTGGCTGGCGTCCCAGCGGCTGAACGGATCGCCGTCGTGGCTCATCAGAAACGCCAGCTCATCGCGGCCGCGGGGAAATTCGAGCTTGATCGGCGCCGACAGTCCCCGGAACAACGATGCAACCGGCGCCTCGGCGAGGTCGGTAAACACAAACCGCTGCTCGGACTCGGTCAACTCGAGCACGGCCTCGTCGCCTAGCGATCCCTGGCCGTCCAGCTCCAACGGCTGCTCGCGTCCGTCGCCGTCGAGCAGAGCCAGTCGCACCGGAATGTGCAGCGGCAGCTTGTCCGCCTGACCCGGCGTCGGCGGGGTTCGCTGGCGCAGGGTCAGGATCAGTCGCTGACGCTTCGCGTCGTAATCGGTGGAGGCCGTGACCACCGGCGTGCCGGCCTGGCTGTACCAGCGCTCGAACTGGCTCAGGTCGCGGCCGTTGGCGTCCGCCATCGCGCGGCGAAAGTCATCGCAGGTTACGGCCTGGCCGTCGTGGCGCTCGAAATACAGCCGCATACCCCGCTGGAACCCGTCCTCACCGAGCAGCGTGTGATACATGCGCACGACCTCGGCGCCTTTTTCGTAGACCGTCAGGGTGTAGAAATTGTTGATCTCCATGTAGCTGTCGGGCCGCACCGGGTGGGCCATCGGTCCCGAATCTTCCGGATACTGCAGGCTGCGCAGATGCCGCACGTCGTTGATCCGCTTGACCGCGCGGGACTGCGAGTCGGCGCAGAACTCCTGATCGCGAAACACGGTCAGACCCTCCTTCAGGCTCAACTGGAACCAGTCGCGGCAGGTGACCCGATTGCCGGTCCAGTTGTGGTAGTACTCGTGTCCGACAACCCCCTCGATCGCCTGGTAGTCGGCGTCGGTCGCGGTCTCCGGCGAGGCCAGCAAATACTTGGAATTGAAGATGTTGAGCGACTTGTTTTCCATCGCGCCCATGTTGAAATCATTGGTGGCCACGATGTGGTAGATCTCGAGATCGTAGCTCAGGCCAAAGCGGCGTTCGTCCCAGGCCATCGCCTTTTTCAGCGAGGCCATCGCGTGATCGAGGCGATCGATATTTTCCGGTTCCGCATAGAGCTTGAGCGTCACCCGCTTGCCGTCGGCGGTGACGTAATGATCTTCCAGGCATGCCAACGCTCCGGCAACCATCGCGAACAGATAGCTCGGCTTGGGGAACGGATCCTCCCAGACCGCGTAATGGCGACCGCCGCCGATTTTCCCGCGCTCGACGCAGTTGCCGTTGGAAAGTAGCTGCGGATAGGCGGCGCGATCGGCCTCGATCCGCACCCGGTAACGCGCCATCACGTCGGGTCGATCCGGATAAAACGTGATCTTGCGAAAGCCCTCCGCCTCGCAGT
>JBFGYD010000415.1:0-3022 GCA_041587615.1 Lysobacterales bacterium | reverse complement strand
CGGTGGCCGGGATAAGGACGTCAATTCCGGCTCGCGCAACGGACTGCGGGTGGCGCTGAACTTCCAGCCCAGCGAGCGCGCCTCGATCACCCCGCGGATCATCTACCAGGAGATCGAAACCGACGGTTTCAATCGGCAGGAGGTGTTCAACCTGTTCGCCAACCCGTTCACGACAACCCGACCGGCGATCCAGCTCCAGGAACGCCAGCAGTACCTGCTGCGCGACGAGGCGTTCGAGGACGAGACGCTGATCGCCGACCTGACGCTCGAGTTTTTCCTCGACAGCTTCGACGTGACCTCGATCACCAGCTATACGGACCGCGACATCCTGGTCAGCCGTGACGCCAGCGCGCTGACCGGCAGCGTGTCGGTCGACCTCAACTACCCGGACGAGGGGGTGTTGCTGCCGTCGAACCTGCGGGACACGACCCAGGTCGAGCAGTGGACCCAGGAACTTAGGCTGAGTTCCAACACCGACGGCCGCCTGGATTGGCTGGTGGGGCTGTTTTACTCCGACACCCAGCGCGAGTACGCGCAGCGGCTGCCGACCCCGGGCTACGATTTCTTCACCGACATGGCGTTCGGTCCCGGCACGTCGCGCGCGGTCGCCAACGGCTTTCCGGACATCGACTCGCCGTTCAACTCGGACCTGCCGTATGACCTGGAGCAGATCGCGATCTTCGGCGAATTCACCTATCACGCCAGCGACCGGCTGCACCTGACCGCCGGCGGCCGTTACTACGACTACGACGAGGTCCGCCTGATCACGACCGGCGGGCTGTTCGCGGCCGGCGATTTCATGGTCGAGGACCAGACCTCGGCCGACGGCTTCAGCCCGCGCTTCCTGGCCAGCTACGACGTCAACGACAGCGTCACCCTGAACGCGCAGGCCTCGAAGGGTTTCCGCCTCGGCGGGGTCAACGATCCGCTGAACACCGGCCTGTGCGACCCGATCGACCTGCAAATCTTCGGCGCCTTTCAGAACTACGACGACGAGACGCTGTGGAACTACGAGGCCGGGATCAAGGCCCGGATCGGCGGGGTGACCTTCAACGCGGCTGCGTTCTACGCCGACATCGAGGACCTGCAGGTGACCCTGGACGCTGGTTCGTGCTCGTCGCGGATCTCGTTCAACGTGCCCGACGCCCACACTTCCGGGGTCGAATTCGAACTCAGCGCACAACCGACCGACCGCCTCGACCTGTCGCTGGCCGGTTCGATCCTGGAATCGGAGTTCGACTCCACCGTCATCGACTCGACCGGAAACGTGCTCGGCGGGGTCGAGGACGGCAACCGGCTGGCCTCGGTGCCCGAATTCCAGCTCGCCGCGGCGGCCACCTACTCATTCCCGGTCGGCGCCAACGCCGAGGGCTACGTGTCAGCCAGCGTGCAGCACATCGGCGACCGGATCACCCAGCCGAGCGACCAGGTCGCCGGGGCCGGCAATTTCGTCTCCGGCCTGCCGTTCGGCGGCGCCTCCGGCAACGACGTGACCGCACTGGACCTTGAGTTGGATTCCTACACCACCGCCAACGTCAGCGTCGGCGTCGTGCGCGAGCCGTGGGAAGCGCTGCTGTACGTGAACAACATTACCGACGAGAACGCGAATCTTTCATTCGACCGCGAGCGCGGTGGCCGCGCGCGGCTGGGTTTCCGGACCAACGCGCCGCGGACGGTGGGATTGGTGTTCCGTTGGCGGTACTAATTCTCTTGCCGGCTGCGCCGGCAAGAGTAGTTGGGAAACTCCCGCCAGGCGTTGCCTGGCGGGAGTAGGTGGGAAAACTTCAACGGTCATGTGTCCTGCTGGGCGAGTCGAGAGGGCCGGTCCCCATCGGCGCGCGCGGGTATGACAAAGAACGCTCCCAAATCTCCTTGGTTTCGGGGTCGCCTGGCGCGAGAAGCCGGAGCGGGCTAGCATGCGAGATGTGCGCCGCAACTGTCGGTGAAAACACCTTGCGTTATGTTCTGCTTTTAGTATTCGCGCTGTTGATTGGCTGTACCCAGCCTGCCGTCCAGAAGCCTCCAACCGTAGACAGCCGGGAATGGCTGGCCGGCGATCATCACATCCACTCGCGCTTCAGCGTTGGCTGGGACCAGGAGACCGACCCTCCCAGCCCCATCGTTGGCGGCGACGCCATTTATCCCATCCCGATGAACGCCCTGATGGGCCGCTACTACGGCCTGGACTGGATGGCGGCGACCGACCATGGCGGCCCCAATCACAGCAAGGTCAATCTGGAGCTGGCCTATCCGGAGATGCTGGTTTCCCGCAAGGTGGTGCCCGAGGTCGTGCAGTTTTACGCTCTGGAACTGAACTCGCCCGGGGCCGACCATGCCAGCCTGATCGTTGCGCACACGCATCACGAGGCCGACGACCTGTACTACCTCGAGTCGCATTTCGACCGCGCCGAGGTCTGGCCCCAAGACCCGGGGCGCGATACTGCGCCGCTGATGCTGGAAGCCTTGCGATACATGCAGACCATGCCCGCGCAACCCATCGTCATCGCGCATCATCCGTCCCGATCTGCCGAGTCACTGGACCAGTACGGTCTTTACGAACCGGCGGAAATTCGCGATTGGAACGACACCGCGCCTAACATCGCGATCGGCATGGAGGGAGCGCCGGGTCACCAGGCCTTGGCCCTGGCAAAAGACGGCAGCGCCACGCGCAACGGGCCCAGAGGCGGTTACGGGCGGTTGGCGACGATGGGCGGATACGACCCTATGACGGCCAGGCTGGGGGGCCTCTGGGATGCTCTTCTCGGCGAAGGCCGCCGCTGGTGGATCACGGCGAATTCGGACTCGCACGTGCATTACACCGAGGGCGGAGCAGATTTCTGGCCGGGTGAGTATTCCAAGACCTATGTCTGGGCCGCGAAGTCGCACGACGAGATCCTGGAAGGCATCCGGGGCGGCCGCGTCTTCGTCACCACCGGGGACCTGATCTCACAGCTCTACGTCACCGCCCGCGTCGAAGGGTCACAGGACGAGGTCGAGATCGGAGGATCCTTGAGGGTGCCTG
>JBFGYD010000414.1:0-3032 GCA_041587615.1 Lysobacterales bacterium | reverse complement strand
CGTGGCGATGCCGGGCACGTCTTACTACGCCGCGTCCAAGGGCGGCATCAACGCCTTCATCCGAACCGCGGCGCTGGAACTGGCGCGCGAGAATATCACCGTCAACGGGGTCGAGCCCGGCTATATCCGCACCGCCGCGATGGAACTGCTGGCCGACGAGGAGGGCATGGCGCAGATGACGAAATACATCCCCGCCGGGTTCATGGGCGCGCCCGAGGACATCGCCTTTTGCATGCTGTATCTGGCCAGTGACCAGGCGCGCTACATCACCGGCCAGACGATCTGCGTCGACGGCGGTTCGACCCTGCCGGAAAGCCCGGTTTTTCTGGATGAAATGGAAGGGATCAAAGAACTGGCCGGCAGCAGTTCGTAGCGGTTGGCGTTGGCATGAGTGTCGAGGAACTGCTGCGGCGGAGAGAGCGGCTCTTGGGGCCGGGCAACCCGCTGTTTTACGACGATCCCGTGCACCTGGTCCGCGGCGAGGGCGTGTGGCTGTACGACGCCGACGGTCGGCGCTACCTCGATTGCTACAACAACGTGCCCTGCGTCGGGCACTGCCACCCGCGCGTGGTCGACGCGCTGTGCCGGCAGGCGGGCCGGTTGAACACCCACACGCGGTATCTGCACGAGGCGATCCTCGACTACGGCGAACGCCTGCTCTCCAAATTCGACCCCGGACTGGACCGCCTCGCGCTGGCCTGTACCGGCAGCGAGGCCAACGACCTGGCGCTGCGGATCGCGCGGGTCGCGACCGGCGGCGAGGGCTTCATCTGTACCAACGCCACCTATCACGGCAACACCACCGCGGTGGCCCAGTTGAGTTCGATCTTCGAGCCGGTTGGCGGGCACGGCGAACACATCCGGATGGTCTCGTGGCCGGATTCCTACCGCGCTCCAAGGGGCTTGAGCGGAGCGGCGCTGGCCGACGCTTATGCCGACGAGGTGGCCGCGGCGATCGAGTCCTTCGCCCAGTCCGGCATCGGCTTCGCCGGCATGGTCGCCTGTCCGATCTTCGCCAACGAGGGATTGCCGAGGATACCCGAGGGCTATATGGAGAAGGCAATCGGTCACGTCCGGAATGCCGGCGGACTTTATATCGCCGACGAGGTGCAGTCGGGTTTCGGGCGTACCGGTCAGTGGTGGGGGCACGCCGACTCGGGGGTGGTGCCTGACATCGTGACGCTGGGCAAGCCGATGGGCGCGGGACACCCGATCTCGGGCGTCGTCGCTCGCGGGGAGCTGCTCGACAACTACCGCTGCCGCGAGATGTACTTCAACACCTTCGGCGGCAACCCGGTCTCGTGCGCGGTTGCCCTGGCCGTGATCGACGTCTTCGACGACGAGGGTCTGGTCGACAACGCGGCCTCGGTCGGCGCCTACGTGCTGGAGCGCTTCACCGAGCTACAGTCCCGGCACGAGCTGATTGGCGACGTCCGCGGGCGCGGCCTGTTCTTCGGCATCGACCTGGTCGAAGGCCGCGACACCAGGCAGCCGGCGCCCGAAAAGGCGAAAAAAATCGTCAATCGGATGCGCCACCGGGGCGTGCTGATGAGCAAGATCGGCGAACACGACAACGTGCTCAAACTGCGCCCGCCGCTGGTGTTCTCGAAGAAAAATGCCGATTTGCTCACCGACACGCTCGACGAGGTGCTGGCGCAGACATGAGTGATTTCTTCGCCCTGAACCCACAAGAGCAGGCGCGGCGGCTCGAGGCTGCCGGTCACAAGGCGCTCGAGAGTTGGGGTATCCACGACGCGCGTCTGAGCCTGATCAAACACCGCGAGAATGCCGTGTTCCGGGTCGACAAGGACGACTTCGTGGCGGCGTTGCGGGTGCACCGGCACGGCTATCACTCAAACGACGAGCTGCGCTCCGAACTCCAGTGGATGCGGGCCCTGTCGGAGGCTGGAGTGGCGGTTCCCAAGGTAATTACAACCCGTTCCGGCGAACCTTTCATCAACCACTACTGGCCCGGACTCCCGGGCGAGCTGCAGATCGACCTGTTCGAATGGATCGAAGGCCGGCCGCTTGGCTCGGTGGAGGACGGCGTCGAGGACGAAGCAGAGGTCGACGCCACCTACGGCGCGCTCGGGCAACTCGCGGCGCGGGTGCACAACCAGGCCTCGGTCTGGCGCCTACCGGAGGGGTTCGTCCGCCACGCTTGGGATGCCGACGGACTGGCCGGCGAGAACCCGTTCTGGGGCCGGTTCTGGGAGCTCGCGGCGGCGTCGGAGTCAGAAAGAGACCTGCTCGAAAGGGGCCGCGCACGCGTCTATCGGGACCTCGGCGCACTGCCGAAATCGGCCGCCACCTACAGCATGATCCACGCCGACTTCGCGCCCGAAAACCTGATGGTCGACGGCGACGAGGTGCGCCTGATCGATTTCGACGACGCCGGCTTCGGCTGGCACCTGTTCGAGCTGGCGACCTCGCTCTATTTCATCCGCGGCGAACCGTACTACGAGCGCGCACGAGACGCGCTGTTCGCCGGCTACCGAAGGCACCGGGGCTTGAGCGACGCGCAGTTCGAGCTGCTGTCGCTGTTTTTCCTGGCGCGCGGCTTGACCTACGTCGGCTGGGTCCACACTCGGGCCGAAACGGACACCGCGGCAGAACTGACTCCTGCGATCCTGCAGATGGCCTGCGAGCTGGCCGAGGACTACTTGTCGCGCTGAGGCGCTGCGAGCCCAAAAAATCCAAATAAAAGTTCTGGATTCTTTTGGGTTCAGGCCGCCTTGGCGACGGGCCGCTTCTTCGGATGGCTCACTTCCAGCGCGACCTTCAGGTAGGCCAGGAAACGCCGGCGCTGTCCGCGGGAAACGAACGCGCGATCGGGAACGATCAGGTACTGGGTCTCGTCGAGAAACACCAGGGACAGGCCCGGCACGTGATGGACGTTTCGCACGTCCGACCAGGCCAGGTGCAGCTTGCTCTTGCCGAACGCGATGTCCAGACCCTCGGGGCCGAGCCGCCAGTTCTGGCGCAGCGCACGGCTGCTGCGCAGTGGGCCGATGCGCTGGTGCTCCAGCCCG
>JBFGYD010000413.1:0-3038 GCA_041587615.1 Lysobacterales bacterium | reverse complement strand
GCCGTAGGTGGACAGTAAGCGGTGGGCCAGCGCGGCGGTCGCCTCGTCGGGCGGCGGCGGTCTCCACTTCAGATCCGGCAGCCAACGGCGGCGGTGCGCGAAACGGGTCTCGTTGCCGGCGCCGGGCCCGTAGCAAACCACGCCGCGTCTAACCAGATTCATGAACACGAGGTAGGAGACCACCCACTTGTCCTGTTGCTCCAGCTTTTGCGAACGGACGTCGGCGTGGCTCAGGTGCTCGCCACGCGCCAGGCGCCCTTCGATCTGGCGGACCAGCCGTCGGAAATCGTCCAGCAATCCGGCTTTCTCCAGCCGGCGGTCCATCAGCGCGCGCCGCGCCGCGAACGCCGGGTGAAGCCTGGGCCAATCCGCGGTGGCGAAGAGGTGTAGCGTGTTGCGCTGGCCCCAGAAGCGCACCAGCGTGCGGTCCTTCATTAGCAACTGATCAAAGGCGTCGCTGTCGAAGCCGCGGGTTCGATTGGCGATCGCCAAACCGGCGGCGGGCAGAAGCTGCGCCTGGATCCCGATCAGCGCCGCGGCGCAGTCCTCGGCTGAGGCGAACGGCTCGACCAGGCCCGAGCGGCGCAGCCGGAACCAAGCCACCTGGCGGCGGCTAGCCCGCATGATGCATGAGTTTCACTTGGCGCTTCGCAACTACTGAGCTTGATCAATTGAATACGTGAATACCGCACGCTTGTTGCAACATGCAAACCGTGACGCTGCCGGTTTGTCGCGTGATTGCACGGCACAGCCAGCGGCAACGCCAGGCCGCTTCTTCCGCTGCGCGAAAACCGCAACCTGGCTTATGCCTGGCTTCTTGCCCGATCGCCCTTGAGCCATAGCTACGGCTATGGCTCGGCGGACGATCGACCAAGCTGCGCTCGTGGAATCAGCCGACAATTCCGGCAACTCATGCAGCATGCGGGCTTGGGCCGCTCATCCCAGTTCGTCGAGCTGATCCAGCCAGTGCGGGTGGCGCTGGCTCAAGTCCCGGTGCATGACCCGCTCGATCGCGAACGGATATTCCCGAAGCGTGGCCTCGTTGGGCCGGTTGTCGGCACAGCAATCCTCGACCACCGCGGCCAGGCAGCCGCGCTCGGCCGCGCCAATCGCGGTGGTCAGCACGCACACCGAGGTCACCAGACCGGCGACCAGCACAAAGCGCACCCCCGCCTCGCGCAGCCACGGCGCCAGTTCGGGGTGGGAGAAAGCGTTGAAGGTCTGCTTGTAAAGTACCGTTTCGCCCGGCGCCTCGCGCGCGCAACCGAGCGGTTCGATGCCGTCGGTGCCGCGTACGCACGGCACCTCGCCGAGCAGCCGGTGGCGCGGCATCCAATCCGAGCCGTCGGCTTCGAACGCGGCCCGCAGATGCGCGATGCGCAGGCCCTGGGCACGGGCGAAGGCGAGCAGGCGCGCCAGATTTGCGGGGAATTTCGGATGCAGGCGTTGCCGCGGCGGGGTCCAGAAGTCCCGCTGCACGTCAACCACGAGAAGCGCGAACGGCGACCAGTCCAAGGACCCCTCCTCGATTCGAACGGCGGGCCCATGCTACCCGAGTTCGCGGCCGCGGACTGCGGTTTGTGCGCATTGTCGGCCCCGGCGGCCCGTGAAATACTCCGACGATGCAGTGGGTTGGACGATTTTTGGGCTTGGCGCTGATTTTCGCCGCGGGCGGCGAAGCGGCCGACGGCAGCGCCCGGGACGCCGCCCAGATCGTGCGCGATGCGCTGAATCACTGGCGCGGGCTGTCCTCGCAGGCCGAGATCACGATGACCATTCACCGCCCCGACTGGGAACGCAGCATGTCGATGGAGAGCTGGAGCCAGGGCGAGAAGCGCTCCCTGGTCCGGGTGACCGCGCCGCGCAAAGACCGCGGCAACGCCACCCTGATCGACGACAACAAGATGTGGACCTTTTCGCCGAAGGTCAATCGCGTGATCAAGGTGCCGTCTTCGATGATGAGCCAGAGCTGGATGGGCTCGGATTTCTCCAACAAGGACATCGCCCGGACCGACGACATCGTCGAGGAATACGACCACACGCTGATCGCCGAGTCGGAGCAAGACGGGTACGCGGTCTACGAGATCGAGTCCGTGCCGCACGAGGAAGCGGCCGTCGTTTGGGGCCGCCAAGTGCTCGTGATCCGCGCGGACAAGGTTATGATCGAGGAGCGCTTCTACGACCAGGACGACCGGCTGGTCAAGACCCTGCGTACGCTCGAGATCCGGGACATGGGCGGTCGCGCGGTCGCGGCGCGGCAGCGCATGGTCAAAGAAGAATCGCCCGAGGAATGGACCGAGATCAGCGTGGAGTCGATCGAGTTTGACGTTCCGCTCGGCGATCAGGTGTTCACCCTGTCCAACCTGCGCAATCCGCGATGAACATCACGCTGCGGCTGGCCTGGCGGAACCTGTGGCGTCAGCCGCGCCGCACCTGGCTGACGATCGGCGCGATGGTGTTCTCCAACGCGCTGCTGGTGTTCATGATTTCGCTCCAGTTCGGCATGTACGACCTGATGATCGATAACACCCTCAAGGCCTTCACCGGCCATCTGCAGGTGCAGGCGCCGGGCTACAAGGACGATCTGAAGATCCGCCGGGTGGTGCCGGGCGCGAACGAGCTGGCCGCGAGACTGAGACGGGAGCTGGAGCTGGAAACGGTGACCGTCCGATCGGCCGCGTTTGCGCTCGTTTCCAGCGAGGATCGCAGCTACGGGGTACAGGTCTACGGGGTCGATCCCGACTACGAGCCGTCGGTGTCCTCGCTCCCGGGACTCGTTTCGGGGGGCCGTTTCCTCGCCCATCGCGATGCCGCCGAGATCGTGATCGGCAAGGTACTGGCGCGCAACCTCCAGGCCGGCCCGGGCGACGAACTGACCCTGCTGGGCAGCGGCCGGGACGGGTCCTTCGCGGCCGCGGTGGCCACCATCACCGGGGTCTTCGACAGCGGGATACCCGAGATCGACCGCGGCATCGCCGAGCTGCCGATTGGTTTTTTCGATGAGGTCTTCTACATGGACGGCGCCGCCCACTCGGTGG
>JBFGYD010000412.1:0-3041 GCA_041587615.1 Lysobacterales bacterium | reverse complement strand
GGGGGGGGGCGGGGGCCGGGGGGCGCGACGACCGCATGGGGGTAGAGCATGAGCGCAGACACCAGCAAGTATGACTACATCGTGGTCGGCTCCGGCGCCGGCGGCGGCACCTTGGCTTCGCGCCTTGCCGAGGCCGGCAAGCAGGTGCTCTTGCTGGAAGCCGGCGGCGATCCGCTCGAACTCCAGGGCGGCGACCCGGTGGCACCGGACGGCGAGCGGATGCCGGAGGACTATCACGTACCGGTATTTCACGCCATCGCGTCGGAGCAGAACGCGATGAAATGGGATTTCTTCGTCGACCACTATTCCGATCAGGCGCGCCGCGAGCGCGATCCCAAGTACCGCGAGGACTGGAGCAAAGAGACCCAGCCCCCGGGCGATCCGGACGTCGGCGCCGGTGGGCGTCCCGACAAGGCGGTCGGCGATGATAAGGTCGCTCGCGGAATCCTCTATCCGCGCTGCGGCACCTTGGGCGGCTGCACCGCGCACAACGCGATGATCACGGTGTACCCGCACAACGCCGATTGGGATTATCTGGAGACGCTGACCGGCGACAGCTCGTGGTCGGCGAAGAACATGCGCAAGTACTTTCAGCGCCTGGAGAACTGCCACCACCGCCCCGGATGGCGTTTTCTCGACAAGTTCGGGATCAATCCGACCCGCCACGGGTTCGACGGCTGGCTCCAGACCGAGCTGGCATTGCCGCTCAAGGCCCTCAAGAAGGACAAGGCGCTGATCAAGACGGTCATCAAGTCGGCCTTCGAGGCGTTCGAAAACGTCGGCCAGAAGGTCAACCGCGTCAAGTGGGCCCTGCTGGGGCTGGCCGATCCGAACGACTGGCGACTGGTCGAAGACAACGCGGTCGGGATCCGCTATCCGCCGCTTGCCACCTCGCGCCACGCCCGCACCAGCGCCCGGGATCGGGTCAAGGACGTCCAGCAGCGACGCGCCAACCTGACCGTCGAACTTGACGCGCTGGTCACTCGGGTTTTGTTCGACGGCAAGCGCGCGGTCGGGGTCGAGTACCTCAAGGGCAAGTGGCTCTATCGCGCGTTCCACAATCCGTCGGCGGAATCGGGCGAGCAGCTCACGGCCCACACCAAGCCCGACGGCGAAGTCATCTTGTGCGGAGGCGCTTTCAACAGCCCGCAGCTGCTGATGCTGTCCGGCATCGGGCCGCCGGCCGAGCTCGAGCGCCACGGAATCGAGGTCAAGGTGCCGCTGGCCGGGGTCGGTCGCAACCTGCAGGACCGCTACGAGGTCGGCGTGGTCAACCGAATGAATTTCGACCACTGGGAGGTGCTCAAGGGCGCCAAATTTGCCGCCGGCGATCCCCAGTACGAGCAGTGGGCGTCCTCGCGCGAGGGCGTGTATACGACCAACGGCGCGGTGCTGGCGGTGATCAAGCGCTCGTTCGAAACGCGCCCACTGCCGGACCTGTTCATCTTCGCGCTGCTGGGACTGTTTCGCGGCTATTTCCCGAGCTACTCGGCGCTGTTCGCCAAGCACCTGAACTACCTGACCTGGGCGATCCTGAAAGCGCACACGGTCAACACCGCCGGCTACGTGACCCTGAATTCGGCCGATCCGCGTGATCCGCCCTACATCAATTTCAAGTATTTCGACGAGGGCAACGACGAACACGGCGAGGACGTCGAATCGGTGGTCGCGGGCATCCAGTTCGTGCGCGAAATGACCCAGCCGCTGCGCGACAAGGGCATCATTGCCGAGGAAGTCATGCCGGGCTCGACGGTGACCGATCCGGAGGACCTCGCGCAGTTCGTCAAGGACCGGGCCTGGGGTCACCACGCCTCATGCAGCTGCGCGATGGGCCCGCGCGAGAGCAACGGCGTCGTCGACGGCGATTTCAAGGTCCACGGGGTCGACAACTTGCGTATCGTGGACGCCTCGGTGTTCCCGAAGATCCCCGGTTTTTTCATCGTCACGTCGATCTATATGATTGGCGAGAAAGCCGCCGACGTGATTCTTGCCGGATCGTAGTTATCCGGCGTGGGTCCGGCTAAAGACCGATGCTTCTCTCGGCTCCGCCGAAAACCGCATTCGGTCTTTAGCCTGGCATGTCGGGGCCGAGAGCAGCCGCGATCTGGCGTGGGTCCGGCTGAAGTCCTCTGCTTCTGGGCGACGGCAACGACGGGCCGCTTCTTTCGGCTCCGCCGAAAACCGCAACCCGTCTTATGCCTGCCCTGCGAAAACCGCGTTCAGTCTCGAGCCTCGCGCGTCGGATGCCGAGGGGCGGCAGGGGACTCGGGTGGCCCGCCGCTTCCCGGGGTCAGACCCGATTTCCGCAGGAAACTCGGCTCTGACCCCCTCGAAGCCCCTTTAGGCGCCTCATAACGCGAGCGCGGCGATGTCCTCGTCGGCTTCGTGCGCGCCGCTGCCGGGCCCGTTCAGCATCGCGTCGCGGGTAGCGTTGATGATCAGGTCCACCTCCTTCGAGCTAACCCGGAAGTGGGGCGTGTAGCGAAGCGAGTTTTTGCCGCCGTGGATGACCCCGATACCGTTGATCCGCAGGTATTCCTCGAGGCTGCCGGCCCCGAACGCCCGGTAGGCGTCGGACACCTCGCAGCTGAACAGCAGACCGGTGCCCTGGACCTTGGTGATGCGGCCGTCGAGTTCGTCCGCGAGCCGCTCCAACCTGGCGATGAACTCCCGCCCGCGGGCGCGGATGTTCTCGCGCAGCTGCGGGGTGAAGGCCGCCAGCACTTGGCAACCGACGTCCATCGCCCGCGGGTTCGCGGTCATCGTGTTGCCGTACAGCCCGCGCTGATAAAGGGCCGCCGTGCGCCGGTTCAGCGCCAGGACGGATAACGGGTACTGGCCGGCGTTTAGCGCCTTGGAATAGGTTTCCATGTCGGGCGGCTCGAGCGTTTCGAAACCCGGATAATCGACGATTGACAGGCAGCCGGTGGCGCGCAGGCCGGCTTGAATCGAATCGATCAGCAGCAGCGCGCCGTGAGCCTTGGTAGCCGCGCGCGCCGCCCGATAGTATTCCGGGCTGATCGCCTGCCCCGGATTGCCCT
>JBFGYD010000411.1:0-3049 GCA_041587615.1 Lysobacterales bacterium | reverse complement strand
TGTCCGAGCTGATCGGCATGGTCGACTGTCCGATTCTGATGCACGGCTACGACTACCTGAACCCCAGCGGCAAGCGATTCAAGTTCGTCGGCATCACCCGGGGCCCGTGGCTGAAGCCGACCATGGACGAACTTCACATCCCGCCCGACCAGCGACTCAGAGAGGACATCGTCAAGGTGCTGATCGACAAGTACAACGATATGCTCGAGCGTCTGGCAACCGCCAACCCCAGGAAATTCCATCATGTCGACCTGCGCGGCACCCTGACCACCGCGAAACGCAATTGGGACAACGAGATCCACCCGACCGCCAAGGGTTTCAGGAACCTGGCGCAGGAGTACCTGCCCCAACTCGAGTCCCTGGTGCCAAACGGGTTCTCCACCAACCGCAACTGGCGGGCCCTGTCGAAGCGCCACCGGTCGACCATTTTCGCCGACGGGTTCGAGTAGCGACGGCGCGCGGGCTACTTCTTCTTCGGCAGATAGAGGTCCGTGATCGTGCCCTCGAACGCCTCGGCGGCGAAGCAGATCGTCTCCGACAGGGTCGGATGGGGGTGGACCGTCAGGCCGACGTCGGTTGCGTCGCAGCCCATCTCGATCGCGAGCGCGATCTCGGCCATCAGGTCGCCGGCGTGCGGACCGACCGCGGCCCCGCCGAGCACCCGGTGGCTGTTCGGATCGAACAGCAGTTTGGTGAAGCCCTCGCTGCGGCCCAGCCCCAGGGCCCGGCCGCTGGCGGCCCACGGAAACTGACCCTTGCCGTATTCGATGCCCTGTTCCTTGGCTTCCAGCTCGGTCAGTCCGACCCAGGCGACCTCCGGGTCGGTATAGGCCACCGACGGGATCACTCTGGCGTCGAAGGCAACCTTCATCCCGGCGCAGACTTCCGCCGCGACCTTGCCCTCGTGGGTCGCCTTGTGCGCCAGCATCGGCTGACCGACGATGTCGCCGATCGCGTAGATGTGATTGACGTTGGTGCGCATCTGCTCGTCGACCGCGATGAACCCGCGTTCGCTGACCTCGACCCCGGCTTGCTCGGCGCCGATCGAGTGACCGTTGGGCGAGCGTCCGACCGCGACCAGCACGCGGTCGAAAACTTCGCTGTCCGGCGCCTTGGGCCCCTCGAAATGCGCCTTCAGGCCGCGCTTGGTGGGCTCGACCTTGACCACCTTGCTGGACAGGTAGATGTTGGCGTAGCGCTTGGCCACGAAGCGATGAAACGGGCGCACCAGGTCCGGGTCGGCGCCGGGCATGAGCTGATCCATCAGTTCGCACACGGTGATCTCGGTGCCGAGCGCGGAATAGACCGCGGCCATCTCCATGCCGATGATGCCGCCGCCGATGATCAGCATCCGGTTCGGAATCTCGTCCAACTCCAGCGCGTCGGTGGAGTCCATCACGCGCGGATCGTCCCACGGAATGCCGGGCAGCTTGATCACCTCGGAGCCGGCCGCGATGATCGCCTGTTCGAAACCGACGGTGGTGGTCTCGCCCCCGTCCTCGACCTTAAGCAGATTCGGCGCCGCGAACTTTCCCTTGCCGGACAGCACCGTGACCTTGCGCTGCTCGGCCATCGCGCCGAGACCCTTGGTCAGACGCCCGACGACGCCGTCCTTGAAACCGCGCAGCTTGTCCAGATCGAGCTTCGGCTTGCCGAAGTCGACCCCGTGCTCGGCCATGGCCCGGACCTCGGCCATCACGTCGGCGGTGTGCAGCAGCGCCTTGGACGGAATGCAACCGACGTTCAGGCAAACCCCGCCGAGATCGGGATAGCGCTCGATCAGCACCGTCTCCAGCCCTAAGTCGGCCGCCCGAAAGGCCGCGGTGTAGCCGCCCGGACCGGAGCCCAGGACGGCCACCTGGGCCCGTACGTCGGCGTCCGGTGGCGGCCCCGCGGCGAATCGCGCCGGGGCCGGCTTCGGCGCCTCCGCCGGCGCCTCAGCGGCCGACGGGGCGGCCCTCGTTTCCTTTTCCTTGGCGGGCGCCTCGTCCTTGGCAGGCGCCTCGTCCTTGGCATCGACCGCGGGCTCGAGTTCCAGGATCGGCATGCCTTCCGAGACCTCGTCGCCGACCGCGATCCGGAGCTTCACCACGGTGCCGGCGGATGGTGCCGGAACCTCCATCGTCGCCTTGTCGCTCTCGAGCGTGATCAGCGACTGCTCGGGCTCGATGCGGTCCCCCTCGGCGACCAGGACTTCGATCACAGGAACTTTGGAAAACTCGCCGATGTCCGGCACTTTGACCGTGATCGTCTTGCTCATGGGTTTTACCTTGATTGCATGCGGGCACTATCACAGGTTCCGGCGCAGCACGAGTTCGCCGTTGCGCTGGGTCATCTCGAGTTCGCGCAGGAAATTCATCCCCAGCAGCACGTCCGGGGAGGTCATGTTCGGCACGATGTTGGCGGCCACGTCGCGCAGCTCGATTTCGCCGAGCCGAATCGAAGTCACGCGGGTCGCATAGGCGGTGGCGATGCCGTTGGCGGTGGCCACCTGGAACGCCGGCCCGCGCGGCAGGCCGAGCTTGGCGGCGAGCGATTCCGAGATCGCCACCTGGGTCGCGCCGGTGTCGACCAACACCTCGACCTTGCGTCCGTTCAACAGCGCCGTGGCCACGTAATGATCGCGATCGTTGGCGGCCAGCACCACTTCGACGTATCCGCCGCCGCTGCGCGACAGCGGTTCGGTATTGGGATTGCGCCTGACCTCCAGCAGCCGGTCGAAGCCGAACGTCAGCAGCGCCAGCGCCCCTACCGACGCCAGCAGCAGCATCCCGCGCCCGGCGTGGCGCGGAAAATTGGGATCCCCGCTCACAGCAGCAGACGCCGAATGTCGCTCAGCACGTGGCCCAGGTAGCTGGTAAAGCGCGCCGCCGAGGCGCCGTCGATGACCCGGTGATCGTACGACAGCGACAGCGGCAGCATCAGCCGCGGCTCGAACGCCTGGCCGGTCCAAACCGGCTTCATAAAGGACCGTGAGACCCCCAGGATCGCCACTTCCGGAGCGTTGATGATCGGGGTGAACGCGGTCCCGCCGATGCCGCCGAGGCTG
>JBFGYD010000410.1:0-3058 GCA_041587615.1 Lysobacterales bacterium | reverse complement strand
GGGCTACGACGTCATGATCCAGGCGATGAGCGGCCTGATGAGCGTGACCGGCGCCCCGGACGGCCCACCGCAGAAGGCCGGGGTCGCGGTCTCGGACCTTTTCACCGGCTTTTATGCCGCCACCGCGATCGCCGCCGCGCTGGCGCAACGCGGGGAAACGGGACCGGGCCAATTCATCGACCTGGCGCTGTTCGACTGCCAGGTGGCCTGCCTGGCCAACCAGGCGATGAACACTCTGGTCAGCGGCCGCCCGCCAGCGAGAATGGGCAATGACCACCCCAACCTGTCGCCCTACGGCGCGTACCGGTGCGCCCACGGCCACCTGATCATCGCGGTCGGCGACGAGGCCCAGTTCGAGCGCCTGTGCGAGGCCATCGGGCAAGCGGAACTGGCCAGCGATCCGCGTTTCCGCGGAAACGCTGCGCGGGTCGCCCATCGGGAAAAGCTCGATGAACGCATCACCCGGGCACTGGCGTCGGATTCCGCCGCGACTTGGCTGGGGCGGCTCCAGCGGCATGGCGTGCCCTGCGGGCCAATCAACGCCATCGACGAGGCCCTGGCCGACGAGCAACTTGAACACCGGGGAATAAAAATCAATCTGTCCCACCCGACACTCGGCGAGGTCCCACTGCTGGGCAACCCGATCAAGTTCTCCCAAACCGAAGTCGAATATTCCCTGGCGCCGCCGCGGCTGGGCGAGCACAGCGACGAGATCCTGAGCGAACTGGGCTACGACCGTTCGCGCATCGCGTTGTTGCGGGCCGACGGAGTCATTTGATCATTCTCGAGTCGCGCCGTCGCCATGGGAGTGTTGGATCAGCGCGGCCATATCCTTGATCACAAAGCCGTCCTTGAGAGTCTCGACGATTCCCTCCTGTCCCCATCGGCTCATCAGGCGAATCGATGTTTCGATCGTTGTGCCCATAATATCGGCCAAGTCCTGGCGCGAAAGCGAGATTGGAATGAACGGCTTGCTGTCTTGTGTTCGCGTCAGGCTCTCGGCGAGCTTAAGGAAGAATCGAGCGTAGCGCACTTCCACCCGGCTGTGCTCGTGCGCCAGGCGGTCGGCCAGGTAAACCAGTCGCCGCGACAGAGCCGCGAGGAGACCTAACGCCATGGATGGCCGCGACTCGAGGAGCGCCAACAGCTCTTTTTTCGGGATCTCGAGACACTTCGTGGACTCCAGCGCGATCGCCGTGGCTGGGTAACGAACACCTTGAAACACAGCCACCGCACCAACCGGATCGCCGCGGCCGAACAGCCCGAGAATCAGGTCACGGCCCTGCCGAGTTGTCTTCAATACCTTGACCCGACCGCAGAGGATCGCGACCAGACTGGAGCAGCGGTCGCCCTCCCGGAAGAGCCGCTCGCCCCGTTCGAACGAGACAACGCGCGACACCCTGGCGACCCGCTCGCGATCCTCTCGCGCCAGCTCCCGAAACAACCGAATCTGCCCCACCGTGCCGAGAGCCGACATCGAGTTCGACCCCTACCGGCTGCCCTCCCCAGACTCGAACAGGCTGCAACCCGAAGCCAGTGCGGGCATCCGGTCTTTTCATGAATCGTATGACCAGGATCATACGCCTCGGGAAGTGGCGTTGCTACGCTTTGACGCCTGCGAAACCGAGAGGTCAACCGCGATGAAAACCATTATCCAAATTGTCTTTGTCATGAGCCTGCTTGCTGCGGCAACCTCAGTCCAGGCGGACCCGCCGCCCGGCGTGGGCTCGGCCGACGTCACCATCACCAAGGAAGGCGCCTGCCTCGGCGCATTCGTCGACGTCGGCGGCGCCAGTACTCCGATCTTGCCCGGCGGAGAAGGGCTCGTATTCGTGAACCTGGAAGAGGTCGTTCTCGTTTACGCCAACGACCGCAACGGCAACGCACACCTCAGGTGTCACGGGCGAATACCAGTAGGCGAAACCGTCTTGGCTTTTGACTTTGTTACGGGTGAAGAAATCCTCGCCACATTGCCAACGGTTAACGGAGCCTGCGCAGCCATAGAGTTGGTGTTCCCCGAAGCGTGCCGGGGCCGGGGTGCGATCATTTTCAACTTCGAGACAACCGGGGCATTCTGCACGATCGGTGGTGTGCCAACGCCCGACTGGCATCAGGTCACGACGCGCAACGGCGCGGCAAACCTCTCCTGCCACATCGGTCCGTAACACCGGCGAGACGTTGATTTGGCCCTGCCCGAATTTGGGCAGGGCCCGTGGGCGGCTATCAACTCACCCAGAAGGATAGGTTCTACGATGCCTTGAGCTCCGGCGGCATCGGGCAGTGCAGCGCGGCGCAGATCGCGCGCAAGAGTTCGACCTCTTCCAACGTGATCTGGCCGTCGTGGCCCATCGTCTGGACCAGCGCTTCCAGCAGCGCCTGCTTGAACATGGGCTTGAGCCCGTCGAGCCGCTCCAGCGCATGGTCCACCGCCGCGACCCAGTTGTCGGGCACCCGGTAGTCCGCGCTGTCCTGCGGAAACAGCGTACCGAGACCGGCCACGTAGGCACGCCGAGCGGCTGCTTCTTCCGTATGGCCCTGATCGGCCAGTACCGCCAACAGCACCTCGATTTCGGGTCGCGCCCGGCGCAGCTTCAGATCGCGCTCCTCGGCCGCGTCGGCGGCCGGGCGCATTGAGTCGGCCAGGTGCTGCGAAACGACTTTGGACAGCGCAAATTCGAACACGGAGACGTCGCCGTCGGCGCGGATCAGGCGCCCGATCACGCTGAGGTAGACCTGAAGCGCCTGCCGGGGGCGGCGCTTGACGCCCGGGAACGCGATTTCCACCAGCGGCAGGCGGTGCAGCGGATTCAGGGTATCGACCTCGGCCAGGCAGGCCTCGACCCGCCGCCGGTGGTTTTCGCCCATGCCCTCTTCGACGATGGCAAGCTGGCGCTCGCGCAACGCCGGTTCCCGATCGATCAGCAATGCCAGCACCACGTCGACCGCGTGCTGCACCGAGCGCGTGCGCTCCAGTAGTTCATCCGGCAGCTCGTCGATCAGGCGCTCGGCGTAGGCCACATGATCCCAGCTCGGGTTGCCGACCGCGGCGACGCGATCG
>JBFGYD010000409.1:0-3064 GCA_041587615.1 Lysobacterales bacterium | reverse complement strand
GCTGCCGTCGTGAGCGCGGGTGACGGCGGGTGCTTACTGTTGGCTAGTTGCCTATTGCAGCGTCACGTTCACCGCTGTGGTCTGACAATCGTGATGTCGAAATCCGACATCAACGACAATCCGGCTCAGTCCAGATTGAAGATAAAGACCGCCGCGATAGCGAGCGGCGCGACGATCCGGGTCAGAAATCGCCAGCTCTTGTAAAGTGGCCCGTCGCCGACGGCCAGTTCGGCGACCGTGGTTTCCCGGGACAGGCGCCAGCCGGCGAACAGCGCAAACATCATGCCGCCGATCGGCATCAACAGGTTGGAGACCAGGTAATCGAGCAGGTCGAAGATGGTCTTATCGGAAAACGTGGGCAGGAACGCCAGCAGGTGCAGGTCCTCCCAATGATTGAACGACAGCACCGTGGCCAGCCCGAGCACGAAGATGCCCAGTCCCAACAGCGGCGCCATGGTCTTGCGGCTGCGGTTCTCGAGCTCCTCGGCGCGCAGCGTCAGTCCCTCGAGGATGGCGATCGATGAGGTCAGCGCCGCGACCAGGATCAGCAGAAAAAACACCGAGCCGACGATAGCGCCGCCCGGCATCTGCCCAAACGCGGTAGACAGGGTCACGAAGATCAGGCCGGGGCCGGTGGCCGGATCGAGGCCGTTAGCGAACACGATGGGGAAAATCGCCATACCGGCGAGCAGGGCCACGACGGTGTCGCCGACCGCGATGATCCCGGCCGATCGGGGCAGGTTGACGTCCGCCGGCAAATAGGCCGAGTAGGTCAGCACCATGCCGATGCCGACGTTGACCGAGAAGAAGGCCTGGCCGATCGCGGCCAGCGCCACTCCGGGCGTGATCTTGCTGAAATCGGCGCTGAACAGAAAATCGATCCCGCGACCGAAATCGCCGGCGATCGCGGCGTAGATGACCAGCGCCACCAGGGTGAAAAACAGGGTCGGCATGAGCACGTGCACCGCCTTCTCGATGCCGCCCTTGATCCCGCGCGCGACGATGAACACGGTAATCGCCAGAAACGCCGCGTGCCAGCCGCTCATCTCGAGCGGGCGGTGCAGAAACTGGTCGAACACCTCGGCGGTCTGGGCCGCGCTCATGCCGGTGAAGGTTCCGCTGGCAGTTTTGAAAATGTAGGCCAGCGCCCAGCCGGCGATCACGCTGTAGAAGCTCAGCACCACAAACATCGCCAGCAAGCCCCACCAGCCGAGCCATTCCCAGCGGCGGCTGGCGCCGATGCGTTGGGCCAGCTTGCGCATCGTATTGGGCGCGCTCATGCGGCCCTGCCGCCCGAGGATCATCTCCGACATCATGATCGGGGTGGCGACCAGGAAGATGGCCGCCACGTAGATCAACACGAACGCGCTGCCCCCGCTGCTGCCCAGCGTGTACGGAAATTTCCAGATGTTGCCCAGTCCGACCGCGGCGCCGATGGAGGCCATCAGGAACGCAAGGCGGGTCGACCAGCTTTCGGTTACCGAGGTGGCGATATTCAGATCCTCCGCGGGCCCGCGCCGGGACAACGTGGCGCTTGAGCCATCGCTCGCGAGGGTATGTGAAACGCAGCGGTGACTCAAGCCGCCGCCGAAAGTGAGCGGCGACGGCAGTTGACCGGCGTCAATCCGGTGGGCGCGAAGCGCTGTTATGTTTCGTTGGCAAGGTGGCGTTTCGGCCCCGCGGATGAATACGTTTTCAGGCCGTTGCCGCGGTCGGATCGAAGCCTCTACACTGCGGGGCACCCGAGAAAGTCCAGCTTTCGGACGAGGCTCCACCTTGAGATCGAGGGGCCGCCGAACCCGGTCCCGACCCCGCGCGAACTGAGACAGAGGAACAGTAATGCACCCAAGTTCATCGACATTCGTACTCGGTTTTTGGCAAACGATGCTTGCTTTGGCGACGGTCTTAGGCGTCGGCTTGGTGCAGGCCTCGCACACGCCGGACCCGTCCAGCGTCACGATCGCGGGCAGTGTGCAGAGCGAGCTGGGCTGTCCCGGGGACTGGCAGCCAGACTGCGCCGTCACCCATCTCGGCTTCGACGCCGAAGACGGGGTCTGGCAGGGCGTGTTCAGCGTGCCCGCCGGCAACTGGGAATACAAGGCGCCGCTGAACGACTCGTGGGACGAGAACTACGGTCTGGGGGCGCAGCAAAACGGTCCCAACATCGGCCTGAGTCTGGCCGCTCCAGCCGACGTCAAGTTCTACTACGATCACGACACCCACTGGGTGACCGACAGCGTCAACTCGCTCATCGCGGTCGCGCCGGGCAACTTCCAGAGCGAACTGGGCTGCGCCGGCGACTGGGATCCGAGCTGCCTGCGCTCGTGGCTCAAAGACCCGGACGGCGACGGCGTGTTCACGTTCTCGACCCGTGCGCTGCCGGCCGGCGATTATGAGGCGAAGGTTGCGATCGGCGAGAGCTGGGACCTGAACTACGGCGCCGGCGGGGTGCAGAACGGACCCAACATTGCGTTCAACGTGCCGGCCGACTGCGTCGAAATGCTGTTTTCGTTCGATGACGTGACCAAGGTGCTAAACGTGGGCGTCGCGCCGCCGCCGCCCCAGCCGGCCAGCGTCACGATTGCGGGCTCGCTGCAGAGCGAACTGGGCTGCCCGGGCGACTGGCAGCCGGACTGCGCCGCCACCCACCTCGGCTTCGACGCCGAAGACCGAGTTTGGCAGGGGGTGTTCAGCGTCCCGGCCGGCAACTGGGAGTACAAGGCGCCGCTGAACGATTCATGGGACGAAAATTACGGCGCCAACGCAACCCGCGACGGTCCCAACATCCCCCTGAGCCTGGCCGACCCCGAGGACGTCAAGTTCTACTACGACCACCGGACACACTGGGTGACCGACAATTTCAATTCGGTGATCGCGGTTGCGCCCGGCAGCTTCCAGAGCGAACTGGGCTGTTCCGGCGACTGGCAGCCGTGGTGCCTGCGCTCCTGGCTGCAGGACCCGGACGGCGATGAGACCTTCGTGTTCGAAACCAGCGGCCTGCCGGCCGGAGCTTACGAAACCAAGGTGGCCCACAACGAATCCTGGGACGAGAATTACGGCGACG
>JBFGYD010000408.1:0-3066 GCA_041587615.1 Lysobacterales bacterium | reverse complement strand
TTTTTTGGCGCTACAATCGAGCGCTTTTGACTCGCGCCGCAATGGATCGACAGCGTTTCGAACAATTCGCCGCCGAGGGCTATAACCGGGTGCCGGTATACCGGGAGGTGCTGTCGGATCTCGACACGCCGCTGAGCGTGTACCTCAAGCTCGCTGACGGGCCCTATTCGTTCCTGTTCGAATCGGTCGAAGGGGGCGAGCAGTGGGCGCGCTATTCGATCATCGGGCTGCCGGCAAAGCGGGTATTCAAGGTGTCCGGCAATCGCCTGGTGGAAGAGGAGTTTGGGGAGGTCGTCGCCGAGTCCGACGTCGACGACCCGCTGGCCGCCATCGAGGACCTGCACCGCACCTACCGAGTCGCGCGGCTGCCCGAACTGCCCCAGTTCTGCGGCGGCCTGGTCGGATATTTCGGCTACGAGACCATCGGCTACATCGAGCCGCGGCTCACGGATGTCGCCAAGACCGATCAGCTCGGTCTGCCGGACATCGCGCTGATGGTGTGCGAGGAAGTGGCGGTGTTCGACAACCTGATGGGGCGGCTGTACCTGATCGTAAACGCCGATCCGGGCGCCCGCGGCGGTTGGCGCCAAGCCCAACGCCGGCTCGATCAACTGGTCCACCGGCTGCGCCACGCGGGCGCCGCGTACCCGGAAACCCTCGATCCGGCGGAACTGGCCGAGAGCGACTTCGTGTCCGGCTTTTCGCGGGACGATTTCCTGGCGGCGGTCGAGCGCAGTAAGAGATACATCGTCGCCGGCGACATCATGCAGGTGGTCCTGTCGCAGCGCTTGTCGGTGCCGTTCCGAGCCCGCCCGGTGGACGTCTACCGGGCACTGCGTCTACTCAACCCGTCGCCCTACATGTTCTTTCTCGATCTGGGCGAAACCCAGGTGGTCGGCTCCTCACCCGAGGTGCTGATGCGCATCGACCGGGGCGAAGTCGTGCTGCGGCCGATTGCCGGCACGCGTCAGCGGGGCGCCACGCCGGAGGAGGATCTGGCCCTGGAAAACGAGCTCCTGAACGACCCCAAAGAACGCGCGGAGCACCTGATGCTGCTTGATCTGGGGCGCAACGACGTCGGCCGGGTCGCGGAAGTCGGCGGCGTGCGGATCACCGACCGCATGGTGATCGAGAAGTACTCCCACGTGATGCACATCGTGTCCGAAGTGCGCGGCCGGCTGCGCCCGGGGCTGGGGCCGATCGACGCGTTGCGCGCAAGCTTTCCGGCCGGCACCTTGAGCGGTGCGCCAAAGATTCGCGCGATGGAAATCATCGCCGAACTGGAGCCGGTCAAGCGCAACGTTTACGCCGGCGCGGTTGGCTACCTCGGCTGGTGGGGGGATGTCGACACCGCGATCGCGATCCGCACCGCGGTGATCCACGACGGTCGTCTGCACGTTCAGGCCGGCGCCGGCATCGTCGCCGACTCCGATCCGGAAAAGGAATGGGAGGAGACCATGAACAAGGGCCGCGCGTTGTTTCGCGCGGTTGCGCAGGCCGCCAGCGGGTTATGAAAGCGAAAAAAAAGGGCTCTGGACCCTCTCCCAGGTCGAGGTTCTGCTTACCGCGAGGACACGGTCTGACGGCGGCGGAGCATCCGCGCGCCGGCGACGAGCAGCAGCAGGGTCAGCGCCGCCAGTCCCCAAAAGCCCGCGGTCGGCACGATCTGCGCCGACGGTGTGCCGGCCCAGGTACCGGTCGTGCCGGTGAAGTTCCCGGAGACCACTGAAAAACCGCCGCCCATCGGACTGCCTTTCTGGCGCGGGGCGCGGCCGTCGAATTGCGCCGTGCCCAGCGGACCCATCAGCATGCTCATCTGGATCGCCCCGTTGGCGACCGTACCATCGACGCGGGCGTCCATCTGTGCCGGACAACCTTGAATTCCCGTCACCAAGGCCATCGCCGCGTTGCCGCTGAAGCTATCGCCCAACTGCGAGATGTTGGCGTTGCCCACGAACTGGCAGTTTCCGCCGTTACCCTTGGCCGGCTGACTCAAAAAGGCCTCGGCGGACAGATCCCAGCGGCCGCTCAGGTTTATCGACTGACCGTGGGCCGAAAACGCGATGGTCGACAGTAGCGCCAAGCCTAAACCGAGAATTTTGATTCGCATAACGGTCACCCCGAGCGAGAGTTTGTCGGATAACCCTGAATTCTAACTTGAAGGATCGGCGGGTCAAGCGACCTCATCACGCCAAACCAGCAGAAAAAGGGTCTTGGCCCCTTTTTCTGCAAAAAAAAGGGGCCGCGCGCGGCGGCCCCTTGAAAGGACTTTTTGGTCCTATGCCGTGCTTATGGACACGTGCTGAACGCGATTGCCGTCTCCGAAGTCGAACCGCTGCTCAGGTTGGCGCGGTTGACGATCGGGCTGACCGAGCAGTCGGCCTGCGCCTGGAAACCAAGCGTTGCCGATCCACCGGGGGTGGACACGATCAGCAGGTTGTTGGCCGCTCCGGTGGCCGGCGGCGTGCCCGAGCCGTTGAAATACCGTGCACTGCCCAGCGTGCCGGTCATGTCCTCGACGCCGACGGTCATGTTCGGCGCAACCGAATCGAGCCGCTGGTACACGTACCAGATTCGTTCAAAGCCCGCGGTCCTCTCGACCCAGATCTGGACCGTGTATCGCAGCGCGTTGTTCGAGAACAAGGGCACGTTCTCCCATTCATAAACGGTGAACGACCGGGGCCCGGCCAACAGGTTGCCGACGTACCAATTGCCGCCGACGCACAAGTTGAGGTCGGTCCACAGTGCACCCATCAGGTTGTTCGGCAGGATGGCGCTGGGCATGTTCTGATTGGCTCCTCCGGAGGCCAGCCCACTGGCAGTGCCCGCTTCCAACGTGCCGTTCACCGACCAGATCACCTGATTATACGGGGCGTTGTTGAACGTGAAAGTCGGTACGTTGAGGATCCACCCGCCGTCGTCGCAGTTGCCCGGCAACGCGAACGGTGCGAAGAAAGTGCTCAGCGGGAAGTAGCCAAACGTCGCCGGTACCGGCGAGGTCAACGCCAGGCTGGATTGGTTCAAGGTCCCGCTCCAGGACAGCGAATTGGTGCCGGCGTTATAGGC
>JBFGYD010000407.1:0-3072 GCA_041587615.1 Lysobacterales bacterium | reverse complement strand
TCGCGCTTCCCGCTGGCGGCGGCCCGAGCCCGGCACTGCTCGCGCTGGACGCCGGCAACGCCTTCGTGCTGCAGTCATCGGTCGGCCATCCGGGACACCTGATCGGGGGAGCGGCCGCGGCCCTGGGGGCGCCCCGGCCGGCGCTGCTGCAGGTCTACGCGCCGGATCCGCTGGCCGCCGGCGCGCCCCCGGAAAAACTGGCCGAGCTAACGGAGCTGGCCTACCGGAGCCGTGCGGTGCCGCTGTTTCGTTTCGATCCGGCCCGAACCGACGCCCCGTTGAGCCTGGACGAGAACCCGGATCCGGATGCCGACTGGGCGGAACGCGACCTCGAGTACAAGGAGCCGGACGGCGATCGCGAACTGAGGGTGCCACTGACGGTCGCCGACTGGGCCCTCGGCCAGACGCGATTTCGAAAGCATTTCGAGATCGTCGCGCGCGGGCACCTGAACGACCGGATGCGACCGCTGGCCGACTTCGTGAATCTCGATCCGGACGCCCGCGAGGGGATCACCCCGTTCGTCTACGTGACCGACGAGCAGCGCCGACTGTTCGTAGCCCGGGTGTCAGCGCCGATGGCGGACGCCGTCGAGGCGTGTCTGCGAACCTGGACCGCGCTGCGGCAGCGGGCCGCCGGGCTCGCGCTGCCGGGCGCAGCCGCGGCGCCGGCGCTTCCCGAGCGTGCCGAGCGGCCGTCCGCCGCCGCGGAGACCGTCGCCGCCGACGCCCAGCAGCGGCTGACCGACAACCTGCTCGAGCTGTGTGGACTGACCGAGGATCCGCAGTTCTTCCAGCGCTCGCTGCGCCGCTTTCTCGAAGACCGCGCGGCGGCGCCCGACGAGGCCGCGCCGCCCGACGAGACCGCGCCATGAGCCGCCTGCGACCGGTCAAGTCCTTTCGTCATGGCATCCATCCGGCCGCGCACAAGGAGGCGACCCAGGACCGGCCGATCGAACGCATTCCGTTCCCGGACGAGATCTTGCTACCGCTGAGTCAGCACACCGGCGGCCCGTCGCGGCCCGTGGTCGCTGTCGGCGACCGGGTCTACCGCGGTCAGCTCATCGCCGAGGCCAGCGGATTCGTGTCGGTGCCGCTGCACGCGTCGGTGACCGGGCGAGTCAGCGCGATCGCCCGCCGCCACCACCCGAGTGGGCGCCTCGACGACGCCATCGTGATCGCGGTCGATCACGCCTCACCGCAGACGCTTTACGATGAACGCGCGATCGACTGGCAGGCGATGAGCGGCGCGCAACTGCTGGACACCATTCGCCAGGGCGGCTTTGTCGGTCTCGGCGGCGCCGCGTTCCCGACCCATGTCAAGCTGACGATCCCGGAAGGCAAGCGCGCGCGCTGGCTGATGATCAACGGCTGCGAATGCGAGCCGTACCTGACCAGCGACCACCGGATCATGCTGGAGTGGGCCGACTCGATCTTTCTCGGCGCTCGCGTGCTGACCCGGATTCTCGGCACCGAGAAGACCTATCTCGGGGTCGAGACCAACAAATGGGACGCGATCAAGGTCCTGGCCGAAAGGATCCCGGCCGACCTGGACTGCGAGCTGGTGCCTTTGGCCACGCGCTACCCGCAGGGAGCCGAAAAAATGCTGATCAGCGCGGTGCTGGAGCGCGAGGTGCCCAGCGGCAAGCTGCCGATCGACGTCCACGCGGTGGTCCAGAACGTCGGTACGCTGGCCGGTATCGGCGACCTGTTTGCTTACAATCAGCCGCTGATCGAACGGGTCGTGACCGTCACCGGCCCCGGAATCCGCGAGCCGGCGACGCTGCTGGTTCCGGTCGGGACCCGGCTGGCGGACGTGCTCGCGCACTGCGGCGGCCTGACCGAGGACGCCCGCGAGATCCTGTACGGCGGACCGATGATGGGCACTCCGCAGCAGTTCCTCGACGTCCCGATCCTGAAGGGCACTTCGGGCATCGTTTGCCTGACCGAGGGTCAGCTTCGCGCCCGCCCCGAGTACCCCTGCATCCGCTGTTCGGCCTGTCTGGACGCGTGCCCGGTGTTTCTGAACCCGAGCACGCTGGGTGCGCTGGCGCGCGCCGGTCACTACGAGCAGATGATGGAATACCACCTGATGGACTGCATGGAGTGCGGCTCCTGTACCTACGTGTGCCCGTCCAACATCCCGCTGGTGCAGCGTTTTCGGGTGGCCAAGGGGCTGCTGCGCGAACAGCAGGCGCGAGAGCGTGAGGCCCGTGAAAGCGAGGCCGCCGCGTGACGACCGGCGGCTCGCCCCTGGTGGTTTCGGCGACCCCGTTCGAGAAACGCCCCGTCGACACCCCCCAGATCATGCGCCACGTGATCTACGCGCTGATTCCGGTGATGCTCGGCGCGCTTTACTATTTCGGCCTCAGCGCGCTACTGATCATTCTCACCTGCACCCTGACCTGCGCCGCGACCGAGTGGCTGCTCGCAGGACGCGGTCCGCTGCGCGCCAGTCCCGTTGCCGACGGCAGCGCTCTGGTGACCGGCATCCTGCTGGCGCTGACCCTGCCGCCCGGGCTGCCGCTGTGGATGGCGGCGCTGGGCGCGGTGGTGGCGATGGTGTTCGGCAAACTGCTGTTCGGCGGCCTCGGCCAGAACGTGTTCAACCCCTCGCTTACCGGGCGCGCGTTTCTGCAAGCCTGCTTCCCGGTCGCGCTGACCACCTGGTCCGATCAGGCCGATTGGGGCGGTTTCACGGCGCTGCGCGGCGACGTTCTGGTGGAGCCCTTCCTGCGTTCCGGCGTCGACGCCGTCAGCAGCGCCACCCCGCTGGCGCGGATGAAATTTGAGGGCCAGCCCACCGAACTCGAGGCGCTGTTTGTCGGCGCCATCCCGGGTTCGCTGGGGGAGACCTCGGCGCTGCTGATCCTGCTCGGCGGCCTGTATCTGGCCGCGCGCAAGTTCCTCAACTGGCGCATCCCGCTGGGCATCTTTGCAAGCGTTTACCTGTGCGCGACGCTGCTTCACCAGCTCGATCCCCAGCGCTTTCCCGATGGCCTCCATCACCTGCTGGCCGGCGGCCTGATGCTTGGCGCGGTGTTCATGGCGACCGACCCGGTGACCTCGCCGGTA
>JBFGYD010000406.1:0-3080 GCA_041587615.1 Lysobacterales bacterium | reverse complement strand
TTGGCCGCTGACAAAGCGCGCGTCGGGGTCGATGAAGGCGGCAAACGCGGTGGCATCGCGGCGCTCGGCGGCGCCGCTGAAGCTCGCCTCGAGGCAGCGCAACTGAGCAACCAAGGGCTGCTCGCCGCCGGCTGCGCCAGCGGCGAGTAGCAGGATGGTTAGGATCGGCGCCATGGGGTCGGTACTCGATCAGGATTCCGGCCAGTATACGCGGGCGACCTATCCCCTTGGCGACCACAATGGCGCTAATCGGCACGCTAGGGCGAGGAGGCGTTGCGGGAGACGGTGAAGATCCAGCCGCCGCGAAGCGCCACCGCCACGACGGCGGCGAGGCAGAAAAGCGTGGCGACGGTGTCGGCTCGACCGAGCGGCAGTATCAGCCACGCGGCGACGTAACCGAGCCCTCCCAGCACGAAACTCCAGCCCGCGAACCGCTGCAGGGACTGGGCCTTGGACGGCGCGCAGCGCTGCGCGGCCAGCGGGCTGAGAATCTTGGGCATGACGTTGCCCATCAGCACCAGAAAAACGCCAACAGCCACGCCCCAGACGCGGCGGGTCAGGCCGAGTTCGACCTCGCCCAACGCGGCGAACAGCTGGATGCCCATCGCACCGGCCAGGATCAGACCGGCGAAAGCGATCGAACCGGTGAAGAAGCGGCGCTCACTGTCGCCATATTCGGTCAGCGGCCGTCGACTCAGAAGGAAAGTCACGATGCCCCAAATCACCGGCATCGAGGCCATCCCGATCGCCCAAGCGGCCGCGCTTTCCGGCTTCAAGTACCAGTTGGCCGCCCCGAGCCCCGCGACCAGCAGGGTCAGCGCGGCAATGACCAAGTGAAAGCTTCGATGGGTCATCATGATTCTGTTTCCTCGTTCGGTTGTTTCGCGTGGACGCTCAGGCCAAAGGTCTTGGCAAAGCCCAGCAGCGCATCCTCGAGCACCGACATCTTGAGCCGGTAAATGATCTGCTTGCCGTCGCGCTCCGCTTCGACCAGCCCGGCTTCCTTCAGCACCGTGAAATGCGCCGACATCGTCGGTTTGGAGGATTCGAAGTTATCGGCCAGTTCGCCGGCATTCATCGGCCGTCCTCGCAGCAACTCGAGCACGCGGCGACGGGTCGGATCGGACAGGGCTTTGAACACGCTGCTCATGATTCGTAATTTAGCTAAATAACTAAATGTTGTCAAGCAACGTTTGTTTATGCGGGCTAACGCCCGGCCCAGGCGACGCGGCCCAGGTTCTTGATCGCTTTGGCCAGCAGCCAAAGAAACGCGAGCGGAAAGACGATCGTTTGCAGGATGAATACCGCGGTCAGCTTCAGCAGGTGTTCGATGGCGGCGCCCATTTGTTCCTTGAACGCGTTCATGCGCTTGTTCAGGTCCAGGCTCGCGGCCTGCTCGCCGAGCCAGTCGCCGAGCGATTCGTACCAGCTTCGCGGCCCGGATGTCGGCGCCCCGTCGGTCTCGCTGAGTTCCTCCAGCGCCTCGGTGGTCTCGACCACGACCTGTTTGGCTTGCTCGTAGTCGGTTGCCAGAAACACGTCGTAGACCGCGTTGTTCAGCACCACCATCAGCGGCATCGCGAAGCGCATAAACACCGCCAGCAGCAGGAAGCGCTGCGCCGCGCGGCGCCAGCGCCGGCGGGCGGGCGGCCGGACACGAACCAGCAGATAGGCCAGCGCGCCCAGTCCGAGCACCAGGCTGATCCCCCACCAGGCGCTGATCTCCATCAGCACTTTCTGAATCCCGAGCGAGGTGCTGGCCGCCAGCATCACCCACGAAAAGCGCTCGATCAGATCGTTCAGCGGGTCGACGATTTCCCCCGGCGCCAATGTCACCCCGACCCCGGCCGGCTGCAGCGACAGCTCGGTGCCCTGCACGACCGAAATGACTCCGTTGAGCCCCCGCGCCAGCGCAAACGTGATCAGCGCGCGCTTGAACGCGGCCTCGTAGTAGCCCTCCGCCGACGAATCCAGCCACGGGGTCCAGGCCAGCGCCGCGACCAGCAGCGCCACGGCGGGGCCCAGCCAGCGACTCCGCTTCGCCCGCTGCTTGTGCGGATCCGGACTAGGGACGTCCATCGCCGGCCCCGGCGCGCTGGGCGACGGCGAAGGAGCGCGCCTCCTCGGACCAGGTCGGCGCCACCTCGATTGCCGGGATCACCTGCTCCGGGGTTTCGACCACCGACCACATCTGATCGTGGCGCGGGTTCATGAAGCGCTGCTCGATGCACTGGTTCAGCAGCTTCAGGCAGGGTTCGTAATAGCCGTTTTGGTTCAACAGCACGATCGGGCCCAGGAACAGCGCCAGCCGTTTGAACGTAATGGCCTCGAACAGCTCCTCGTAGGTGCCGCAGCCGCCGGGCAGCGCGACCACCGCGTCGGAATTGACCAGCATTCGGTGTTTGCGCTCGTGCATGTCTTCGACCACCTGCAGCTCGCTGATTTCGCGGTGGCCCCACTCCAGGTCGTCCATGAACTTCGGGATGATCCCGGTAACCCGCCCGCCACGAGCCAGCGCGCCGTTCGCGAGCGCCCCCATCGAGCCGCGGGCGCCGCCGCCGTAGACCAGTTCGATATCGGCCTCGGCCAGCAGCTCGCCAAGCCGCCGCGCGGCCGCGTGATAGGCCGGATCGACCTGGTCGCTGGACGCACAGTAGACGCACACTCTTCGGATCATTCAACGCTCCTCATCTGCCCGGCCGGCGTCGGAGCGGCCGCCCCGGGTTCCGGCGCCGATTGGCCTCCCGCCACGACGACGCTCAAGACCAGCAATCCGGCCAGGTTCACGATCAACGGCGAGGCACATCCAAGACGCTCGGGTTTCATCGTCGCCACCTCGATGATCGGACGCAATCGCGGACCGGCTCGGCGCCGGCCCGACGAAAGGCGACATCATAACAGCAGGCCGAAAGTCGGATGCCCCTAAGCGAACGCGCGCGGCAGAGTAGCGCATCCCATGTTGATCGTGTATTGGGTTTTGAAGCTCGGCGGTGAGACGCTCGCCGACGACCCACCCGAGGAGTGCCAGAGCGCTCCACTTCGAAAATGACGAGCAGTACAAGGCGCGCCCGCGCGCATCG
>JBFGYD010000405.1:0-3084 GCA_041587615.1 Lysobacterales bacterium | reverse complement strand
GCCCGCGAGGCCCATGGCACGCCGTTTGCGGATCTGAGCGCTGAGCGGCAGCGCGTACTGGTCGCCGAGACAGCCAAGAGCGACCCACCGGGCTGGGCCGGGCCGCCGGCGCCGTTTTTCTACTTCGTCGCCCGCAACGATGCCCTCGACGTCGTTTACGGCACCCAGGCGGGGGTCGAAAGCCTCGGCGTCCCGTACATGGCACACATACCGCCACCGAGCCGCTGGGGCGAATAGAGCCTGCATGTCGGTACTGGACGGGAAGAAATTTGACGCCGTCATCGTCGGCTCCGGCGCCGCCGGCAGCGCGATGGCGGCGCGCCTGGCTGCCGGCGGCAAGCGGGTCGCGATTCTGGAGGCCGGACCGGCACGGACCAACGCGGACCTGATCAGCTCGGGTATCTGGGCGCGGCGCCTGAAATGGTCCGGGGAGCCGGTCGAAGAAGCCGGCGCCAACCCGGTGGGTCATGTGTTCAACGCCGGTTATGGCACCGGCGGCGGCGCAATGCATCACTACGCGGTCTGGCCGCGGCTGCACGCGGAAGATTTTCGCATGCGCTCGGATCACGACCGCGGCCTGGACTGGCCGATCGAATACGCCGAGCTGGCGCCCTATTACGACCGGGTGCAGCGCGAGTCCGGAGTCTCCGGCGACGCCGCGCAGGAGATCTGGCGTCCGCCGGGCGAGCCGTACCCGATGAAGCCGGTGCCGCTGTTCACCCAGGGCGAGATCCTGGCGCGCGGATTCGCCGCGCAGGGCATGCGCACCGCGCCGCTGCCGCTCGCGGTGACCTCCGAGTCCTACCGGGGGCGCCCGGCGTGCCTGTGGGACGGCTGGTGCGACGCCGGTTGCCCGATCGGCGCGCTGGCCAATCCGCTGACGGTCGACCTGCCCAAGGCGCTGGCCGCTGACGCCGTGCTGGAAAACGACGCCACCGTGACCCGAGTGTTGACCGATGAGCGCGGCGAGCGGGCGACCGGGGTCGAGTTCGCGCGGCCCACCGGCGAGCGGCAGACGGTGCACGCCGACCTCGTCGTGCTGGCCGCGTTCGCGGTCCAGAACCCGCGCCTGCTGCTGGCCTCGGCCACGGACCGGCATCCGGCGGGCCTGGCCAACTCCAGCGGCCGGGTCGGGCACTACGTCATGACCCACCCGGCCGGGCTGATCTACGGCCTGTTCGACGAGGAAACCCGCTGCTGGGAGGGGGCGTTCGGAGGACAACGGGTCAATCAGGACGGCTATGCCAAGACCACCCACGCCGCGGCCGGCGCTTTCGGCAGCTACCAGTGGATGATCGCGCAGGCGGTCAAGCCCAACGATCTGCTCGGCATCGGCACCACGCGGCCGGATCTGTTCGGCCCCGACCTGCACGCCTTTATGCGCCGCGCGGCCCGCGGCTTCGCGTCGATGACCGCGGTGGTCGAAGACCTGCCGGTGGCCGACAACGCGGTTTCTTTAAGCGACAAGCGCGACCGCTTCGGCGAGCCCCTGGCGCGCGTCACCCACACCACGGCGCCGGAGTCCAAGGCGCTGTGGCTGGCGGTGCTGGGGGAGGGCAAGGCGGTGTTCGACGCCGCCGGTGCCAAGGAAGTGTGGACCGGTCCCCAGGGAGCCATGCACATCATGGGCGGAACGATCATGGGGGACAATCCCAAGGCTTCCGTCGTCAACAGTTACGGTCAGACCCATGACCTGGCGAATCTGGTGATCGCCGGTCCGGGCCTGTTTCCGACCAGCGGCGGGGTCAATCCGACGTTTACGATCCACGCGCTGGTCGCGCGGGCCGCCGAGCACCTGCTCGATCATTGGGGAGCGCTGGCGACCTGATCTCGCGCTGAAATCGTTTTGATTCGTATGGTCAGCAAGCGCAACAGGTGCTAGCCTATGAATGGGGCTTCATTGAGCAGGGTTTCCGGTGACCGCAGAGCACCGGACAAGGAGGAAAAAACATGTTGCCAAAATCCTGGGCGCAGGCCGCGGGCCTGCTGTTAATCGTCGCATCGACCGCCGGAGGTCCGGCGCTCGCTGCGACCAGTTCGCAATACGCATCCAACTGGAGCGGTTCTCCACCCGGGGGTCCGACGCCCGGGGCCGACTGGACCCCGCTCCCTCCCAACGCCAATGTGCTGGGTCCGCCGGATTCCAACTGCGTGGGCACGTCCAACGCCGGCGCGGTCTGGGCGGAGTTTACGTTCGCCTCGTTCGGAATCCCCGGCGGGGATGTCATCACCGGCATCGAGGTCAACGTCAATTACCGCAGCGTCGTTACCGCGGACATGCAGTTGAAGCTCTCAGGCTCCAACGTCGGCTCCACGCGGACGCTTCCGTCGACGCCGGTCGGGCCTTCCACCTGTAATGATTCCCTGATCCGGACCGCCGGCGGGACGACGGACACCTGGGGTGCGGGCCTGACCGCGGCCAACTTCAATTCCGGCAACGTCATGGTGCGCCTGACCCGCACGACCGGGCTGGACAACCCGATCTCGCTCGACATCGAATCGGTGCAAATGGTGGTCTACCACGGCAACAGCCCGCCGAACGCGGTGTGCCAGAACGTGACCAAGTCGGCCAACACCAGCTGCCAGGCTAGTGTCAGCGGCTCCGAGGTCAACAACGGCTCGACCGATCCCGATGGCGATACGCTGAGCTTCTCGCTGAGCCCGTCCGGCCCGTTCAGCCTCGGCGGCACGCCCGTGACGCTGACGGTGACCGATACCAGCAACGCATCCGACATGTGCTCGGCGACGATCACGGTCAACGACACCACCAACCCGGTCACCAGTTGCCCGGCCAACGTCTCGCTGAACGCCAGCCCGAGCACCTGCCAGGCGACCTACAGCGGGCCGGCGGCGACCGCGATGGACAACTGTCCCGGCGTCGGAGTCGGCGCCTCGCCGGCGCTGCCCGCGCTGTTCAGCGGGCCCGGCAACAAGTTCATCACGTACACCGCCACGGACGGCAGCGGCAACACGTCCATGTGCACGCAGACCGTCACCGTGGTCGACGTAACGGCCCCGGTGATCACGCTCAACGGCCCGAGCAGCGTGACCCTGGAGTGCCCGGCGGCCTACGTCGAGCTGGGG
>JBFGYD010000404.1:0-3087 GCA_041587615.1 Lysobacterales bacterium | reverse complement strand
CGCATCCCTCGTTCGGCCGATCTTCAGCTTTCGACGACCAACGACGGTACGATCGAGGTGCGCAACGTCAGCGGCGCGCTGGAATTGAACAACGTCAACGGGCCGATCACCGCGACCGGAATCAGCGGCTCGGTGATCGCCGAATCGATCAACGAGAACATCACGGTGAGCTTCGATGCGATCGGCGAGCAGCCGCTGGCCTTCGCCTCGGTCAACGGCGACCTCGACGTCAGCTTCCCTGACGGCGCCAGGGTCGAGTTGCACATCGACAACGCTCAGGGCGAGATCTATTCCGACTTCGAGGTCGAGGTGGTGCCGACCGCGCCGAAGGTCGAGCGCCGCGAGCGCGCTGGTGGGATCGAGGTACGGGTCGACAGCGAGGTGGTCGCGCGGATCAACGGCGGCGGCACCGTGGCGCGCTTCGAAACCCTGCACGGCGACATCCACATTCGCAAGACCGGGGGTTGACCTTATACTCCTAAGTATCCCGCCAAACAGGACAGTGGTGCGTGGACGGCGCCGTCACCTACATGCTCGCGGCCAGCGGCGACCCCGGCGACGGGGCCGCCGTTGTCGACTGGTTTACGTAGGGTCCACTGATTGCGCTCGGGAGACTGCGCGGGCTGCTGGCGCTTGACCTGTATACGCCCGAGGCCGCGCACGACCCGTTTCTGGACGACGGTCCGGGTCCACTGCTGATGGCGCACGCTTACTTCGCTACCGCCGACGAATTCGCCGCCGCGCTGGGCGCGGCTGAGTTTCCGGCCGCGGCGCTGCGCGGGGAGGGCAGCCCGGTCGGCCCGATCCGGATTACCCACGAAGCAATGAGCGCCGAGTTTTTTCCGGTGGCCGGGGCGCAAGCCGCGGCGCCTCTGAGGGCGCCCGTTTCCTACCTCGTGCATTACCACCGGCCGGCGCAAGACGAGGCTCGTTTCATCGCCCACTACGTGAACGTGCATCCGCCGGTGCTGGGTCGTTTTCCGGGAATTCGCAACGTCATCTGCTACTACCCGCTGCTGCCGGGCGGTCAATGGAACGACCCGACCGATATTCCGCACGCCGACCTCATGCTGGCCAACGAGGTCGTGTTTGACAGCCTGGATGACTTGAATGCGGCGCTGGCCTCCGAGGCGCGCCGTGAGCTGCGCCGCGATTACCACGAGTTCCCGCCGTTCAGCGGTCGCAACACGCATTACCCGATGAGCCGGACCCGCTACGTATAAGACACAATGGCGGGTTAGCCGGGGAGTGTTTTTAATCCCTTAAGCGAAAACAACCAATAGCGACCTGGGACGATCCGCCCGGAGCGGCACCTCGGCAACGATGCAACAGACAATCCAGATAAAGCGAGGGCTTGATCTGCCGCTGGATGGCGTGCCCGAAGCGGCGTGCGAGGATGCCACCGCGGTGAGGTCCGTCGCCTTGCTGGGGCGGGATTACTATGGACTCAAACCGACCATGGAAGTGGTCGAGGGCGACGTGGTTCGCGTGGGTCAGTGCCTGTTCCGTGACAAGCGTTTCCCGCGAGTCTGCTATACGGCGCCGGGAAGCGGCCGGGTTACCGCGATCCGACGCGGGGCTCGGCGGCGCCTCGAAGCGGTCATCATCCAACTTGACGGCGACGAGGAGGAGACCTTCGAGCGCTATCCACGCGAGCGGCTGGCCGACCTCGAGCCCGAACAGGTAATCGCTAACCTGCTTTCGTCGGGGCTGTGGACCGCGCTGCGCACGCGGCCGTTCAGCAAGGTGCCCGATCCGGACACCCGGCCCTCGGCGATCTTCGTCACCGCGACCGATACCAACCCGCTCGCGCTGGACCCGGCGCCGCTGGCGCTCGAGCACGCGGGCGCCTTCGAGGCCGGCGTGACGGTGCTCGCGCGCCTCAGTGACGGCCCGCTGTTCGTTTGCGCCTCTGCCGGTGCCGAACTGCCGGTGCCCGCCGGCGCCAACTTGCGGGTCGCTTATTTCGACGGGCCGCATCCGGCCGGACTGGTCGGCACCCATATCCATTTTCTGCATCCGGTCGGAATGAATCGGAACGTCTGGCACGTCCGGCTGCAGGACACCATCGCGATCGGCAAGCTCTTCCTCGAAGGCCGGATCTGGCTTGAACGGGTCGTGACCCTGGGCGGACCGATGGCGCTGCGGCCGCGCCGGCTACGCACGCGAATTGGCGCGTCGCTCACTGACCTGACCCGCGGTGAAGTGCGTCCCGGCGACTGCAGGATTCTCGCTGGCTCCGTCTTCGCCGGGCGGCGCGCGGCCACTCCGGTCAACTACCTGGGACGCTATCATCGCCAGATCACGCTGTTGCCGGAGGGCAGTCCGCGCAAATTCCTGGCCTGGCTGGCGCCCGGATTCGGCCGCTACTCGGCGATCAAGGCGTATGCGTCGAGTTTGTTCGGCGATCGCCGTTTCGCGCTTTCGAGCTCGCTCAACGGCAGCCCTCGGGCGATGGTGCCGATCGGCAACTTCGAACGGGTCATGCCGCTGGACATCCTGCCGGCGCCGCTGCTGAAGTCGCTGATCGTGCGCGACACCGAGACCGCCAAGGCACTGGGCTGCCTCGAGCTGGACGAGGAAGACCTGGCGCTGTGCTCGTTCGTGTGTCCGAGCAAGTACGACTACGGCGAGTTCCTGCGTCAGAATCTCGACTTGATCGAGAAGGAAGGATGATGGCTCCCCTGCGTCGCTTCCTCGATCGGCTCTATCCCCACTTCGCCAAGGGCGGCGCCTACCATCGCTATCACGCGCTGTACGAGATGGTGGATACGCTGTTTTACTCGCCGGCCGACGTGACCCGGTCCGCGCCCCACGTGCGCGACGCGCTGGACTTAAAAAGGGTCATGATCCTGGTGGTCATCGCCGCCGTCCCTGCAATGCTGGTCGGGGTCTGGAACGTCGGCTACCAGGCCAACTTGGCGATGGCGGACTTGAGCGTTGCCGCCGCGCCCGGCTGGCGCGGCGCGCTGTTGGGCTTGCTCGGGGTCGGCTACGATCCGACCAGCGTCATCGCCTGCTTGCTGCACGGACTGGCTTACTTTCTGCCGCTGTATATCGTCACGATGGCGGTTGGCGGGCTGTGGG
>JBFGYD010000403.1:0-3090 GCA_041587615.1 Lysobacterales bacterium | reverse complement strand
CGCATCCGCGGCGCTGCCGACCGCGCTGGCCGTGCTCGCCATGCTGACCGCGCAGAGCGCCATCATGATCATCGCGCGCACTCGGATCGCGCGCGAGGGCCGCACCGGCAGGGGCGCAGCCTTCGGCAGCTTTTACCTGGTCGTGGCGGTCGCCGCTGGTGCCGCGGCCTGGGCCGGCGGCGCGATCTGGGCCCGGTTCGGCTTCCCGGCGCTGGCCGCCGCGCTGGCCGCGATCAACCTGGCTTTCGTGCTGCCGCTGGCGGTGCGGCCATGGCTTGCCCGGACCCTCGGCGGGGGCCGATAATGACGCTTTTGTTCCAAGGGATTTTCGATGCGATCTCGCTGGATCATCGTCGTTTTGCTCTTCTGCGCCGCGGCGTCGGCCGAGCCGACTCTGCGGCTGGACTACTTCCACTCCGGCGACGCCGCGAGCGAGGTTTTCAGCCTCGATGAGCTGGTCGTCGAGCCGCTGCCGTGGGCCGGCAATCCGGACCGGCCGCTGGACACGCTGCTGCGCGGCAAGTACCTGTTCGAAGTTCGGCTCCACGGCAATGGCGATCTCTTTTATTCGCGCAGTTTTTCGAGCATTTACGGGGAGTGGGAAACGACGGATGAGGCGACTCGGATCAAGCGCAGCTTTCACGAGTCGCTTCGCTTCCCTCGCCCGCCCGGCAAATTCAGCGTCGTCATCAAAAAGCGCGGCGTCGACCAAAGCTTCGAGACGGTCTGGACCATCGAGCTCGATCCGGACGCCTATATGCATCACCGGGAGGCGCCGGCGTACGCCGACGACGTGATCGCGATCGAACTCAACGGCGACCCTGCCCACAAGGTCGACCTGCTGCTGCTCGGGGACGGCTACACGCTGGCCGAGCGCGAGCGCTTCGTCGCCACCGCGCGGTCGTTGACCGATGAGTTTTTCGCTACTTCGCCGTTCGATCGTCGGCGCGAGGACTTCAACGTGTGGGCGCTGGCGCCGGCGGCGGCGGAATCGGGCGTCTCGCGCCCGTCGGAAGGTATCTACCGCGACTCGCCGCTGGGCGCGCGTTACGACGCGTTCGGCTCCGAGCGCTACGTGCTGACCTACGACAACAAGGCCTGGCGCCGGATCGCCTCGTCCGCGCCCTATGACGCGATCGAGATCCTGGTCAATCACGACACCTACGGCGGTGGCGGCATCTACGGCCTATATTCCACCGCGGCGGCCCATAGCGAGTGGGCCGGGTACCTTTTTATCCACGAATTCGGCCATCATTTCGCCGGGCTGGCCGATGAGTATTTCACGTCCGAAGTCGCCTACAAGACCCCGGAGACGATCGTCGAACCTTATGAGCCAAACGTCACCGCGCTGCTCAACCCCGAGGCGTTGAAGTGGACCGATCGGGTGGCGCCCGGCACCGAACTGCCGACGGCCTGGCCGCAGGAGGCCTACGAGACCCATGCGCTTGCGTACCAGGAAAAACGACGCCAGCTACGCGCCGACAAGCGCCCCGAGTCCGAGATGAACGCGCTGTTTCGCGCCAACCAGGAATTCGTCGAGGATCTCTTTTCCGGGCAAGAGAACCAATCGGTGATCGGCGCCTTCGAGGGCGCGTACTACCACGGCAAGGGCTATTACCGCCCGGCGATGAACTGCATCATGTTCACCCGCACGAAGCACTTCTGCCCGGTGTGCGGCGCGGCTATCGAGCAGATGATCGACCTCTATTCGAAATAGGGGCAGCCTACGCCGTGAACGCCCTTTGTGTGCCTTCCGGTTGGCGTCGGGGGTGGTCGGGACCGCAATGGCCCCCGCGCGATACGGCACGCACTCGAGCCTTATCGCTTTAACAAACAACCCTAACTACGCATCGCTCAGCGAGCGATGCGCGCTAGTTGTCCTTCGCGCCCTGATCGACCCAGGCCTTGATCGCGTCGATCTCGTGCTGCTTCAGCGGCTCACGGTCGCCATGCGGCATCGCGATCGACGGATCGGCCCGACCCTCGATCAGTGTCGTCAGCACACTGGTCAGACTGTCGCCCGGCACGACCATCGGGCCATAACGGGTGCCCTTCATCAGCGCCGCGTAGCTCTCCATGCTGAAGCCGCTCGCCTCGAAGCCGGACTGTCCGGCCTGCGGTTGATGGCACTCGAGACAGTGCCGCTCTAGGATCGGAAACACGTCGCTGGCGAAGCTGACTTCCGGTGCCGGCCGCTCGCACCCGCCCAGGACCGCGGCGGCGCAAGCAATGAGCAGTTTTGTGACCTTAGGTTCTTGCATATGGCTCTCCCGGGAGAGGAACCAACTCTCACATATACGCCGCGACTCGGAAAACGCAATTCGAACATCTACGTAGATCGGCCGGGGTCGAGCCCGCTGGCCGGTGCTATATTCCTCCCCTCGGGGAAACGCCGCGTGGACAGATCGAATGGCAATCGTCGCGATGATCCTGGGGCCGGCGCTGTTCTGGGCTGCCTACCATCACTACAAGGACCGCTACCGGCCGGAGCCGCTCAAGTTCCTGGCCACCACTTACCTGCTGGGCGTGGGGGCCGGGTTTCTGTCTTCCTGGGGCTATCGGGTACTCGATCTGATCGGCCTGCGTTACGACGCCTACCTGCTGGCGCGCGAGGACCTGAGCGGGCTATGGTGGTATTCAGTCCTCGCAATCGGGCTGATCGAGGAAGGCGCCAAGCTGATCCCCTTTTTGCTCGTGGCGATGCGATGGCGCCATTTCGACGAACCGGTCGACGGCATCATCTACGCCTCGTTCATCGCGCTGGGTTATGCCAGCCACGAGAACGTCTATTACCTGTCATTTCTTCAGGGCTGGGAGGCGCTGGGGAGGAGCGTCGCCTCACCGCTGGTGCACGTGATGTTTTCCTCGATTTGGGGCTACTTGATGGCGCGCGCCTATTTCGCCGGCCGCTCGCTGTTCGCCGCGGCGGCGCTCGGTCTGGCGGCAGCCGCGCTGCTGCACGGCGCGTTCGATTTCGTAACTATCGGCCTGCCGGAATGGGTGCGGATCGGGCCGCCCCTGCTGATTCTTGCGATCTGGCTGTGGCGGATGCACCTGATCGAGCGGATCCGAGACTGAATTCAAGCAGTG
>JBFGYD010000402.1:0-3102 GCA_041587615.1 Lysobacterales bacterium | reverse complement strand
GGTGACGATCGTCGAGGTGATAGAACATCGGGGAGGGCATCGCGGCGAGCACCGTGGTGCCGTCCGGCTTGACGCCGTGGCGGATGACCCGTTCCAAATCGGCAACCGAATACTCCACCGCAAGCCGGTGCAGGTCCGGCGCCACCAAACGACTGCCGTCCGGGGTCTCGAAGAACAGCGCGCCATGGGAGCCCGGTTTGCCGTGGCAACCGCCGTTGCAGCCCAGAATTTGGGCGCGCCGCTCGCCCTCCGCGATGTCCGCCGCGGCATCCGGCACCGCGATGTCGGTGCCGGCAACGGCGTGCGACTCGGACAGTTCCAGACCAACGATCAGGTACACCGCGCCAACGGCCACGACGACCAGTCCCACCAGGCCGGCCACGATCAAGCCGATCCATTTCAGCAAACGCCTCATCCCCTTTCTCCCTTCGCTCTAAGTCCCGGCTAACAGCGGTCAGTCGTCGTGTTCAGCGCGGCTTCTCGATGGGTGGATTGGCGCTGACCAGTTCCAATCCTGGATCGTTTCTTTGGCCCGCGAGACGAGATGGACCCGCAACGGGATCCGCCTCGAGCCTGGTGTCGGGCGGCAGCAGATACATCGTCTGGGTGTGGCCGGCCCGCGCCACTGCCTCGCCGTCGACGATGGCCGGACGATAACGGATCATCTTCGGAAATTGCCGGCGGGCGTAGGCCTGATCCTTGGAACTGCTGCCATACTCCGTCACCTTGACTTTGCGGACCCGACCGTTGGCCCGGAGCTCGAACCGAAACGCGACATATTGGTCGTCCCCGCCCACGTCATACGGCGCCATCTCGCCATAGCGCACGAGCTGCGGCTCGGCCAGGGAGTCGAGCCAGCGCCGGCCGGCCGGGCCGGCGTCGTTGGCGACCCGCCACGCGGCCTCGTACTGCTCGACCGCCGGACGCTCGTAGTAGCGCTGCATCAGCCAGTCGCCAAAATCGAGGTGTGCCCGGACTCGCTGATCGACGCTAAAGCGGTCCGGGTACGCGGCCATCAGGTCGACCACCCGCTGGTGCATCCCACGGGCGTGCTTGCCGCGGTAGCCGCCGCGGTACGCGTGGGCCATGCCGCGCAGCAGCGGAAACGACTCGGGCAGGTCCGGCCCGTCACCCTGTAATTCGGAAAGCGCCTCGTGAAAGTGCCGCACCGATTCGTCGTACGCACCGATGCTGCGAAGCCACGTGCCGAACCGCGCCGAGGCCTCGATGGACCGCGGACTGGTCTCGCCGTAGTTGATCCGGTGCAGTTTGTAGGCCAACCGCCGGACCTCCTCGGCCTGCCACAGGTCGCCGAGTGCCTGCAGGCTGTCGGCCTTGGCGTACGCGATTCGAATCTGCGTTTCGTTGTTGGTACCCCACAGGCGGTGGGTGATGTGTTGAGCCCGCGAAAACGCATACAGCGCTTCGTCATGGCGTCCGGTTGACTGCAGCGCCGAGCCGAGGAACGTCAGCGCTGTGATCAGCTTTTCCGAGTACAGCGGCAGGCGCTCCTTGAGGATGATCTCGGCCGCAACCAGGTGGCCGAGCGCCTCGAAGGGGCGATCCAGCAGCAGCTTGGTCACCCCCAGTTCGGCCAGCGCCATCCCGAATTCGACGCTGTCCTCGCCGAGCCGCTTGGCGGTGACCGCGGTCAACGCCAGCGCGAGTTCATGCGCCTTGCCGACGTCGCCGTCCTTGCGCCAGCCGTAGTAGTCCTGCCAAAGGTCGTTCACGCTCACGGCTTCGGGAGGCTTGTCCAGGGAGCCAGCGGCGTGGGTCGCGGCGGCCAGACCGAAGACGAGTAGAAATATTAGAACCGAACGCGTGCGCAGCTCTATTGGCCCAAAAGAGTGCTCTTTCATGTTCTGCCCTCGCCGCTTGGACCCGACGAGTATACCTAACGGAACCGGAGGTTGTGGTGGCCCAGGTCGGCCAGTGACCGGCAACCCATCAGTTTCAGATCGCGCTCGATTTCCGACTTCATGTTGGACAGCGCTTTTTCAACTCCGGCCTGGCCGGCGGCGGCCAAAGCATACAGGTACCAGCGCCCGCCGGAGCAGGCCTTGGTGCCCAGCGACAGCGCCTTGAGCACGTGGGTGCCACGGCGGATGCCGCCGTCGCAGACGACTTCGATCTGATCGCCGACCGCGTCGACAATCTCGGCCAGTTGATCGAACGGCGCGCGCGATCCGTCGAGCTGGCGGCCGCCGTGGTTGGAAACCATGATCGCGTCGGCGCCGATGACCACCGCGCGCCGGGCGTCGGCCACCGACATGACTCCTTTCAGGACGAACCGCCCGCCCCACAGCCGCCGGATGTCCTCGGCGGCCTCCCAGTCCATCGACTGATCGAGCATCGTGTCGAAATAGTCGCCGACCGACAGCGCGATGTTCGTGCCCTCCTGGACGTGGTCCTTCAACTGAGAAAGCTCGAATTTCTCGCGCAGAAAGTAGTTCGCCGCCCACCCGGGATGAGCGGCGAAACTGAGCAAGCTCTTGAGCGTCAGCCTCGGCGGCGAGGTAAAACCGGTGACGAGGTCGCGCTCGCGGTTGCCGGCGACGATCGTGTCGACGGTCAGCGCCAGCGCGTCGAATCCGGCCGCCTTGCAACGGTCAACCATGCTGCGGGTGAGCCCCTTGTCCTTGTGGACATAGAGCTGGAAGATTTTCGGCGCCTTGATCGTTGCGGCGATCTCCTCGATACCCACCGTCGCCAGCGAGGAAATCCCGAACGCGGTGCCGTACTTCTCGGCCGCGGCGCCCACCGCGCGCTCGCCGCGGTGATGGAACAATCGCTGCAGCGCCGTGGGCGACAAAAAAATCGGCAGATCTAACTTCATCCCCATCAGCGTCACCGAGAGGTCGACCTTCTCGACCCCGGCCAGCACGTTGGGCACCAGGTCGCAGGCTTCGAAGGCTTCGGTGTTGCGCCTCAGCGTGATCTCGTCATCGGCGCCGCCGTCGATGTAGTGAAAAATGGGCGCGGGGAGGCGTTTTTTTGCCAGACGGCGGAAATCGGCAGTGTTGTGACAGTCTCTCAGGCGCATGACTCAAGAGCGGGAGAGGGGTAGCGGGCTGGGCTTCTTGAGCTGCGCGCAAGAAG
>JBFGYD010000401.1:0-3105 GCA_041587615.1 Lysobacterales bacterium | reverse complement strand
TCCGGCTCGGTGCTGCGCCGCTTTTCTCGGGTCCTGGGGCTGCCGCACGGCATCATCCTGGTGACCGGACCCACCGGCAGTGGCAAGACCACGACGCTGTACACCGCGCTGCAAACCATCAACACCCCGGAGCGCAAGATCATCACCGTCGAGGACCCGGTGGAATACCAGCTCGAGGGCGTCAACCAGATCCAGGTCAAGCCGTCGATCGGCCTGAATTTCGCCAATGCGCTGCGCTCCATCGTGCGTCAGGACCCCGACGTGATCATGATCGGCGAGATGCGCGACCTGGAAACGGCCAAGATCGCGATTCAGTCGGCCCTGACCGGTCACCTGGTGCTGTCGACGATCCACACCAACGACGCCGCCGGGGGAATCACCCGTCTGCTGGACATGGGCGTGGAGGACTACCTGCTGGTGTCCACCGTCAGCGGAATCGTCGGCCAGCGGCTGGTGCGGCGCCTGGACGATCAGACCAAGGAGCGGTTCCAGGTGCTGCCGGAGATGGTCAAGGAGTTGGAGTTGCACAAATTCACCGACGACGACCCGATCTACCTGTATCGTCCCGGCCAGTCCGAGGCCAACGCCAACGGCTATTTGGGGCGTCTGGCGATCATGGAGTTCCTGGAGATGAGCGATCCGCTGCGGCGCCTGGTGATGCGCCACGCCGACGCCAACGAGATTCTGGAGGAGGCGCGGCGCGAAGGCATGCGTACGATGTACGAGGACGGCTTGAGCAAATGCATCGAGGGGCTGACCACGGTCGAGGAAATTCTGCGGGTGACCCAGGAAGCCTGATGCCGCTGTTCCGCTACAAGGCGATTTCCCCGGCCGGCGACACGCTCCAGGGGCAAATGGAGGCGGGTACCCTGAACGAGGTCATCGCCCGTCTGCAGGAGGCCGGCAACGTGCCGATCTCCGCCGACCCCGCGAGCCGGGGGCTCGGACTGGGCGCGCTGGAACGGCTGTTCAGCGGGCGCGGCGTGTCACCGCAGGACGTCAACGTGCTGACCCAGCAGTTGGCCACGCTGCTCGGCGCCGGCCTGCCGCTGGACCGGGCCCTGCACATCCTGCAGGACCTGGCCGCCAGCGAGCCGGTCGCGCGTCTGGTCAAAGGCATCCGCGACCAGGTTCGGGGCGGCGGTGCGCTGTCGGACGCGCTCGAGGCTCAGCACGGCGTGTTTCCGCGCCTGTACATCAACATGGTGCGCGCGGGCGAGGCGGGCGGAAGCCTCGACGTGACCCTGGCGCGGCTGGCCGATTACCTGATTCGCTCCAAGCAGCTCAAGGACAGCATCATATCGGCCCTGATCTATCCGGCCCTGCTGCTGGTGCTGGCGGTGGGTTCACTGCTGGTGTTGCTGGCCTACGTGGTGCCGCAGTTCACGCCGATTTTCGAGGACCTCGGCGGCGACATGCCCTGGCTGACCCAGATCGTGCTCGCGGTCGGGCGTCTGGTGCAGGGCTACTGGTGGGCGATCGCGCTGGCGCTGGCCGGGGCGGTGGTTTACGTGCGGGCGCAGATGGCCGATCCGGCCACGCGGCTCAAATGGGACCGCCGATTCCTCCGTCTGCGGCTGGTCGGCGACCTGATCGCCAAAGTAGAGATGGCGCGCCTGGCGCGGACCGTGGGCACGCTGTTGACCAACGGCGTGCCGTTGCTTGCGGCGCTGTCGATCGGTCGCAACGTCATGAGCAATACGGTGCTCTCCCAGGGCATCGCCGCGGCCGCCAAGGAGGTCAAAACCGGCGATTCACTGGCTCACGCGATGGCGACCGCCGAGCGCTTCCCGAAGCTGGCGCTGCAGATGATCTCGGTCGGCGAGGAAACCGGCCAGCTCGACGAGATGCTGATCAAAGTCGCCGACGCCTACGACGGCGAGGTGCGGGCCGCGACCGATCGACTGATGGCGCTGCTGGTCCCGACGCTGACCCTGGCGCTGGCGCTGCTGGTCGGGGTGATCGTGATGTCGATCCTGATGGCGATCCTGAGCGTCAACGAGCTGATTGGCTGAAACGATGCGCCGGTCCCCGATCAGATCATCCGCCGCCGTCAGCGGCCCCGTCCGGGTGCGAGCGACCGGCTTCAGCCTGGTCGAGCTGCTGGTGGTGCTGGTCATGGCAGGCCTGCTGATATCGCTGGTCGGCGGTTCGGTCATCCGCAACCTCGACGGGGTCAAGGTTCGGCGCGCGAGCAAAGATCTGATGACCGCGCTGCGGTACACCCGCGGCCAGGCGGTGGTCAGCCGGGCCGAGAAGACCCTCGATGTCAACGTCGAGGAAAAGTCGTATCAGGCGCCCGGGCGCGACCCGGTCAAGCTGCCCGACGGGGTGGACGTGACGCTGAAGACGGCGCTGTTCGATCTCGACGGGACCGTCGGCAAGGTGCGTTTTTTCCCCGATGGCTCCTCCACCGGCGCCGCGATCACGCTGACCGCCGGTCGGCGCGACTGGGAGATTACCGTGGCCTGGCTGACCGGCGAAATCGCGCTGGAGAAAGCCGCCGATGGCTGAGCGGCGCCAGTCCGGGTTTACGCTGATCGAGGTGCTGGCCTCGTTTGTCGTCTTCGCGCTGTTGTTCGCAACGATGCTGCAGGTGCTGTCGGGTTCGCTCAACAACGCCCGCCGGGCCGAGGCCTACAGCGAGGCGGCGCTGTGGGCCCAATCAAAGATGGCCGCGGTGGGCATCGACCCGCCGGTGGAGGAGGGTCGCTGGGACGGCGAGTTCGACGATGATTACGCGTGGGAAATCGAGATCAGGCCGTACGAGTTCAACGACGCCGAGGCGGTGCCGGCCGACGAATTCCCGGTCGACCTGTACTACGTCGAGCTGGCGGTCACCTGGAATCAGGACGAGCGCCCGCGGCGCGCGGTGTTCCGCACTCTGCGCTCGGCCACACCGGAGCGCGGTTGATGTTCGCGGCTGCTCGACAGCGCGGGTTTACGATGGTGGAGATGCTGCTCGCCATTACCCTGATGGCGATGATCATGGGACTGGCCTATCAGGGACTGCGCGCCGGCACCCGCGCGGTCGATCGGGGCGAGGCGGTGATCGACCGCACCAACCGCATGCGCATCGCGCAACACTTCCTGCGTCAACAGCTG
>JBFGYD010000400.1:0-3106 GCA_041587615.1 Lysobacterales bacterium | reverse complement strand
GCTGCCGCCGACGAAAGCCATATCGGCGGCGGCGTAATAGCCCATCAGCTCGCCCATCGTGTCGACCACGAAACACTGGGTCTCCGGGGCCGCGCTGCGCTCGACACTGCGGGTGGCGGTCCGGTAGCCGAGGGCACGGCAGCGCGCGGCGACCCGCGCAAAGCGCTCGGGATGGCGCGGAGCGATCACCAGCAACACTCCGGGATCGGTCGCCAGCAGGCTGGCGTGGGCCTCCATCAGCGGTCGCTCGTCGTCCTCATGGGTGCTGGCGGCGACCACCACGAGCCGCTCGGGCCCCCACCCGGCGCGCAGGCGCCGGCCCTTGTCTGCCAGGTCGGGAGCCAGTTGTAGGTCGAACTTCAGGCTGCCGACTACCTCCAGGATCTGCGGCCGTCCGCCGAGCTTCAGCAGCCGCTGGCGGTCGGTCTCGGTCTGCGCGCCGACCCGGGTGGCACAGTTCAGCGCCATCGCGGCCAGCGAGCGAACCGGCCGATAGCCGCGCAGCGAGCGCTCCGAAAGGCGCGCGCTGGCGACCACGATCGGAATGTCGCGCTCGCGGCAGGCGCAGAACAGATTGGGCCAGATCTCGGTCTCCATCACCACCGCAATGCGCGGTTTGACCCGGTCCAGAAAGCGGCCGACGGCGGCCGGCAGGTCGTAGGGCAGGTAGACGTGGAACACGCGCTCGCCGAACGCCTTGATGACCTGCTCGGAGCCGGTCGGGGTCACCGTCGTGACGACGAACGGCTGCTCCGGATGACGCGCCATCAGGGCTCGGATCAGGGGCAGCGCCGCGTTGAACTCGCCCACGGATACCGCGTGGATCCAGACCGAATTCTGGATTCCCGGGGGCTCGAAGAACCCGAACCGTTCCTTCCAGCGCCAAAAATAGGCCGGCGCCCGCAGGCCCCGCACCGCCAGCCGATACAGAATGACCGGCGTCAGCAGGTACATCACGATGGTGTACAGGGTTCTCACTCGGCGATGGCGGCTGTCGTATTGCTGGCTATGGGCGACACGCGCCGGCCGGGATGCGGCTTCCTCGCCGGGGCCGGCCAAGTATATCATCGGCCCCTTGCCGCTGACGGTGACGCCGAGAAAAAACCCATGAGATATGCGCGCTGAGCTGCTGGCGCCCAGGTACTGGCCGGTGTGGCTGGACATGGGCCTGCTGAGGTTGCTGGTGGTTCTGCCGTACCGCGTGCTGCTGGCGCTGGGCGCGGCCCTGGGCCTGCTGCTCAAGCGAGCGCTGCCTTCCCGAGTGCGCGTGGCACGGCGCAACCTCGAGCTGTGCTTCCCGGAGCGGTCCCCGTCCGAGCGCCAAACCATCCTGGATGGCTGCTTTCGCTCGCTGGGCACGATGGTGTTCGAAACCGGGCTGGCCTGGTGGGGCGGTCGGCGGCGTCTCGCACCGCTGCTTGCGATCGACGGCTTGGAACAGCTCGACGCGGCACGCCGCGACGGCCGTGGGGTGCTGCTGCTGGCAGCCCACTTCACGACCCTGGAGATCGGCGGCCGCCTGCTGTGCCTGCACGATCCGGACTCAAAGGCCGGACTTTACCGGGAGCACGGCAACGCCGCGCTGCAATGGGCGGTGTCCCGCGCGCGCTTCTATTCCGGCGCGATGTTCTCGCGCCGGCAGACCCGGGCCGCGGTGCGGCACCTGCGCGCCGGCGGCTTGCTGTGGTACGCACCCGACCAGGACTACGAGCGCGGTCGTAGCGTGTTCGCGCCGTATTTCGGGGTCCTCGCCGCGACCACCACGTCGACCCTCGATCTCGCGCGACTGGGCCGGGCGCGCGTGATGCTGCTGCAGCAGCGGCGCCTGCCGGGAAACCGCGGCTACCGGCTCGAAATCCGCACGCCCTTCGAGGACTTGCCTTCGGGGGACCCGCTTGCCGACTGCACCCTGATCAACCGGGCCCTGGAAGCGGCGGTGCGCGAATGTCCCGAGCAGTACCTGTGGGTCCACCGGCGGTTCAAGAAACGTCCGCCTGGCGAGGCGCCGGTGTATTAATTCATCTCCGGACTCGGCCATCCCTGGCCGATCCACTAAACGGATTGCTTGATGGAGCGGTTTTCGTGGAACACGAAAGAAGCGACATCGAGCCGCCGACCCTGCGGTTTCCGAATCCCTCACAGCAGGCCGCGTTCGGCGAACGACGTGGTCTCGCCGTCGCCGACGACGAGATGGTCCAGGACCCGGATGTCGACCAGGGCGAGGGCGTCTTTGAGGCGCCGCGTCAAGTCGCGGTCGGCGGCGCTCGGTTCGGCTACGCCGGAGGGATGGTTGTGGGCGAAAATGACCGCCGCGGCGCGGTGCTCGAGGCTGCGCCGCACCACCTCGCGCGGGTAGACGGTGGCCGAATTGATGGTGCCGTGGAACATCGCTTCACACGCGATCGGGCGGTGCTGGTTGTCCAGAAACAGGCAGGCAAAGGTTTCTCGCGGACGGTCCCGGAGCCAGGCCTGGAAATAATTCTTGGTCGCCTGTGGGTCGGGCAGAGCGCGGGAGCGCTGAAGCCGCTGGGCGAGGCAACGCCGAGAGATCTCCAGGGCCGCGTGCAGCTGGACAAATTTGGCCGGCCCAAGTCCAGGCAGTGCGACGAAGCGTTCGTAATCGGCGGTCAGGACGCCCCGCAGGTCGCCGAACTCGCCGATCAGCAGGCGCGCCAGCTCTACCGCGTTGCGCCCCTTGGCCCCGGTGCGCAGGAAGATCGCGATCAGCTCGGCGTCCGAGAGAACCTCGGGGCCCTGTCCCAGCAGCCTCTCCCGCGGCCTCTCGTGAAGTGGCCAGGCACTGATATTCATCCTTGAAACTCCAGCCGGAATTCGCCCCTAGCTTAGGCGACGCGGGTGGTCTGAGGGACGGACAACCGGCGCGAATCACTGTAAGCTATGGCTGAAACAGCAGGGGAGTCGGAATTAAGGGCCCCTGCTTCGGGCCGGTCGAACCCAAGGGTTTGGCCGACGCTCGTGAATGAGACGGTCGTGCCGTTGTGGCTTTCGCGGGGCAGACGAAGGTCGACACGAGCAGCGCCGCGACCCTTGTGACGGGATCAAATGTGGATTCATTGAGCGGGCGGCGAATTCTGGTCGGCGTCTC
>JBFGYD010000399.1:0-3108 GCA_041587615.1 Lysobacterales bacterium | reverse complement strand
GTGTCGTTGACGTAGACGCGCGCGTCGCGGAACAGCTTCTTCAGGCTTGCGATCTGGCGGTCGTAGTCCTCGTTGGGCACCCGTTTGAACGTGAAGGTCGAGAAATCGAACTGTCCGGTTTTCTTCGACGGCCAGTTGACGTGAATGCCGTCGTCGGTCCTCAAAGCCGCGTCCTGCCAGTTCCAGGCGTCCAGCTCCACGATCGAGGACGAGCCCGACACCAGCCCGCCGGTCGGTATCACCTGCGCGATCAGCACGCCGTTGAAGCGGGTCGTCGGAGTGATTTCGGAGTCGGTGTTGTAGGCGACGATCGCGCGCACGTTCGGATTCAGCTCACCGGTTTCCTCGGTGTCGACCGTGTCGTTCAGCGAGCCGACTTCCTGCAGGCCCAGATTGGAACCGGGCAGGATCAGTCCCGGATAGACCCGGGCGCCGTTGATGTCGATGACTTCATGGCCGTTTAGCGCTGGTGCTTCGTCGCCGCGGTGTACCCCGGTGATGACGCCCTGATCGAACGTGATCACCGCGTCGGCGATCACCGCGCCCGTACCCAAATGCGCGGTGCCGCCAATCAGCGCGATCGGTCCCGGCTGCGGTGGCGCCGGGGTGGGCGGAAGGGCAAGCGCCTGGGCGGCGAGGAGCGTGAGCAAGGCGGCCGTTGTCGTCTTCCGAATCATGAGCGCACCTCCAAGACGTCGAGGTACTCATAGCCGTGCAGGCTGTCGCACTGCCACACTCTCGGCGGCTTGCCGCCGGCGCCTTTTTCCCCGTTGCCCTTGCCCTTGGCTTTCGCCAGCTTCTCGATCAGACGGGCGCGCTCGGCCCTGATTTGAGCGCGCAGCTCGCGGTCGCGCTCGGCGTCGAAGTAGGCAACGCCGTCGACCAGCGTCGTCTGCGGCCGGGCGTCGATCGACAGCGGATGGTCGGACCACAGCACCAGGTCGGCGTCCTTGCCCTCCCGGATCGAACCCATCCGATCGTCCAGGTGCAGCAGCTTGGCCGGATTGAGCGTCACCAGTTTCAGCGCCTCGACCTCCGACATGCCGCCGTACTTGACCGCCTTGGCGGCTTCCTGATTGAGCCGCCGCGACATTTCGCGACTGTCGGAGTTGACCGCCACGGTGACCCCGGCCTCGCTCATCAGCGCCGGGTTGTACGGAATCGCGTAGCGCACTTCCCACTTGTAGGCCCACCAGTCGGCAAAGGTCGATGCACCGGCGCCGTGGGCCGCCATCAGGTCGGCCACCTTGTAGCCCTCCAGGATGTGGGTGAAGGTGTTGACCCGAAAGCCGAAATCCTCGGCCACGTGCATCAGCATGTTGATTTCCGACTGCACGTAGGAGTGGCAGGTGATGAAGCGCTCTCGTTCCAGGATCTCGACCATCGCGTCCAGCGCCAGGTCACGTCGCGGCGGTAGAGTGCGCGCTCGCTCGCGTCGTGGCAGCGCCTCGTAATCGGCCCAGCGCGCGCGGTAATCGCGCGCCTGAGTGAACGCGTCGCGGAACACCTGCTCGACCCCCATTCGGCTCTGCGGGTAGCGGATGGAAGCGTTGTTGCGCGAGCGCTTGACGTTTTCGCCGAGCGCGAACTTGATGAAGCCGTCGGCGCCTTCGATCAACATCTCCCGCGGCAGCGCGCCCCAGCGCAGCTTGACCAGCGCCGACTGGCCGCCGATCGGATTGGCCGAACCGTGCAGGAGCTGGGCCGCGGTCACGCCGCCGGCCAGGTTGCGATAGATGTTGACGTCTTCGGAATCGACCACGTCTTCCATCCGGACCATGCCCGAGTTGGCGGCCACGTCGTTGACCCCGGACAGCGCGATATGGGCATGCTCGTCGATGATTCCGGGCGTCAGGTGCTTTCCGTCCGCGTCGATTACGCGGGCCTCGGAAGCGGTCAGCCCGCGTCCGACCGCGGCGATGCGCCCGTCGCGGATCAGCACGTCGCCGCCCTCGATCATGCCGGCGTCCTCGAGCGTCCAGACGGTCGCGTTTTTGATCAGCAGCGGCTCGGCCGCCGGCGGCTCGACCCAGCCATACGGGGCGAACGGATAGGTGATCGGCCCGGCTTCGGCCGCGATCTCCTCGTCCTTGTCCTCATCTTCCGCCTCCGCGGCATCGCCCGAGTCCGGTAGCGGCTCGGCCGACCAGCTCACCCAGGACCCGTCGCCGAGCTGGCCGCGGCCCCGCCACCGTCCGGCCGAAATCCAGCCGTTCAGGCGGATCGGCGCGGCGTCTTTGGCCGGCGCGAACCTCAAGCTCACCAGGCCGTCATCGAACCTGATTTCGACCTTGATCTTGTCGGCGGCCGACTTCTCGTTAGCCGGGTCTCCATCGGCTGGCTCCGCGGCCGGCGCCGGAATGGTGCCTTCGGGCTTGCCCGGCTCGCCGCCAACGGTCAACTCGTAGGACTTCTCGCCGACGCGCAACTCATACCTGCCCGCGTGATCGCTCGGGTGCGGCGAAAGCACGAAACGCTTGCCCTGAACCCAGTTCTCCTCGACCACGGCGCCCTTGTCGAACAGCGGCTTCGAGGTGATCAGGACGTTGGCGATCGCGCCGGGCTTCAGCGCGCCGAGCCGATCGGACAGGCCCAGCATGGACGCAGGTTGCGTGGTCAAACTGGCAAGCGCCTGAGATTCGTCCAGCCCACGCTCGATGGCGACGCGCAGGTTGGACCAGAAATTCTCGGCATCGCCGGCGCTGGTCAGCGCGAACGGGATTCCGGCCGCGGCGATCGCCGCGGGGTTGCCCGGGGCCAGCTCCCAATGCTTCATGTCGACGAGCGAGACCCTGCGCGTTTCCCACGGGTCGGCGACGTCAGGCGGCTTCGGAAAATCGAGTGCCAGGATCAGCGCCGCGCCGCTTTGCCGGACCGCGTCGATCCGTCGATATTCGTCACCGCCTCCCTTGATCAGAAACTGGATGCCGAATTCGTCGCCGACTGAGTCCGCGCGCAGCAGCGACAGCCAGTCGCGTGCCTCGAAGATCTGCGGCAGCTCGCGGGTGGCCAGCAGCGCGATCAGCGAGCGGTCGGTAAACGGTTTGGGGTCCTGCGCGCGATACCAGTGCGCGTCCAGGTAGGTTTGGCGAAGCAGGGCCATCGAGC
>JBFGYD010000398.1:0-3111 GCA_041587615.1 Lysobacterales bacterium | reverse complement strand
CCGACCGGTTCGAAGCCGTCGAGCCCCATTTCGGTACCGAGGCCGCGCTCCAGGATCTGGTGTCGGTGGCGCATCGGCACGGGCTCAAGGTGATCCTCGATACCGTGGTCAACCACGCCGGTTACGCCTCGTCGCTGGCCCAGGACCAGCCGGGCTGGTTCCGCACCGGCGGGGCCTGCGGGAACGACGACCTGACACTGTGCCTGGCGGGGTTGCCCGACTTTCGCCAGGACGTCCCTGCGGCCGCCGATTTTCTCGACCAAAGGGTTCGGCACTGGCTCGATTCCTCGCTCGCCGACGGCATGCGGATGGACACGATGAAGCACGTCGACGATCAGTATTGGATCGATTTCTTCACCCCCGGCGGCGCGGGCGATCCGGCGCGCTGGTGGACCGTGGGCGAGGTCTTCAGCAGCAGCGTTTCCCAGGTTGCGCGCTTCGTGAACGAACTGGGTTCGCCGTCCGTGTTCGATTTCCCGCTGTACTCGGCGATGATCGGCGCGCTCGCCCGGGGCGGCTCGATCGGCGCGGTCGCCGACGTGTTCGCCCAGGACGACCAACACGCGGACCCTTCTCGCCTGACCACGTTCGTCGACAACCACGACGTCAAGCGCTTCGTCAGCGAGGCCGTCGACGCCGGATACGATGAACCGGCCGCGCGGGAACGGCTCGACACGGCGCTGAGCCTGATCTTCCTCGCCCGCGGCATCCCCTCGATCTACTACGGCACCGAAATCGGGATGGCCGGCGGCGGGGACCCGTTCGATTTTCCGCTCGGCCAATCCAACCGCGAGGACATGCGTTTCGACGAGGTCGCCGGCTCCGAACTCGCCGCGAGAATTTCCGCGCTGGCCGCGGCGCGCGCCGATCGCCCGGCGCTGCGTTATGGCACCCAAACCACGCTTTACGCGCCCGGCGCCGGCTGCGGCGTCGCCGACTCGGGGCTGGATCCGGCCGCCGACTTCGGCGCCGAACTGTTCGTGCGCGGATCGTTCAACGGCTGGTCGGCGAGCCCGTCGAGCGCGCTGGTCAACCTGGGTGCGGGGTCGTACCAGGCGGCGCTGAGCCTGGATGCCACCAATCACGAGTACAAGATCGCCAGCGTCGACTACGCGATCGAGTACGGCAACGCCGGGCAGACCACCGGGGTCGGCCAGCCGATCACCCTGACCCGCGCGGTCGGGGGCGGCGGTCCGAACAGCCGGCTGAACATTCCGGCCCCGGGCTGCTACCGGTTCGACCTGGCGGCCGGCGCCGACATCGTTCGCCCGACGCTGACGGTCAGCCAGGTGAGCCTGGGGGCCGAGCCCCAGGTGCTGGCGTGGGCGCGCGAACTGGGCGGCTTCCCGCCGGTGGTCGCGATTCTCAACAACGCCGATGAGGAGATCGATCTCGGGCTGCTGGCTGACGGCGGAATCCCGCTTGGCGGCCTTATTGCCGACGGCGCGACCTTGCTCGAAATCACCGGTCGGGCACAGAACCTGGCGGTGCTCGATGGCCACCTGACGGGCATCCTTCCGGCCCGCAGCTTGCTGGCGCTGGTGGCGCAGTAGATGTCCGACGCGCCGATCAGGCACACTCGCACTTCGGATTGAAGGCGACGGGAGAGCCACTGTGGGGCAGAAAAGGGTTAAGACAACGCGGACAGCGTCCCGCCGGAAGACGGTTCGGAAGGCACCTCCCGCCCGTGACGTGACGCTGATCACCGGTGCGTCCGGTGGAATCGGGGAGGCGCTGGCCGGCGAGTTCGCCGCCGGCGGATCGGACCTGGTGCTGGTGGCGCGCTCAAAGGACAAACTCGAGCGGATTTGCCGGCGTCTGGCCGACGAACGCGGGATCGACGCGATCGCGATACCCGCGGATCTCGCCAAGCCCGGCGCCGCAGGAAGGCTTCAGCGCGCCGTGCGGGCCCGGAAGCGCCACGTCGAGACCCTGGTCAACAATGCCGGCGTGCTGGAAATGGGCGCATTCGCCGAGATCCGGCCCTCGCGACATCTCGAGCTGGTGCAGCTCAACGTCATCGCGCTGACCGAACTGACGCGGGCGTTCGTGCCGGCGATGATCGAACGCCAGCACGGGCGCATTATGAACGTGGCGTCGATCGCGGCCTTTCAACCGGTGCCCTCGCTGGCGAGCTATGCCGCGACCAAGGCCTACGTGCTGTCGCTGACCGAGGCCCTGTCGCAGGAACTCAAAGCCCACGGCATCACCGCCACCGCGCTGTGCCCGGGCATCACCGACACCAACATGGTCTCCACCATGAAAGGCAAGCACAAGGGCGCCGCAAAGATTCCGGGTTTCCTGGTCGCCGACGCGGCCGGGGTCGCCGCGGAAGGCTACCAGGCCTGCATCAAAGGAGAGGTCATTCGGGTGCCCGGCGTCATCAACATGGCCGCCGCGGTCGCCGGGCGCGCCTCGCCCCGCTGGCTGGTCAGGGCCATCTCGGGCGCACTGGGCCGACTGGCGACTTAACACGTTCGGTACAGACCATTTGCACTTGCGCGCGGGCGACTCATCTGCGATGTTCGGACCCCGTATCCGATCCTCGGTCGGAGCTAGCCATGCGACTGACCCGGTTGAGCCTTGCCAATCCCGCCGCGATCGCGGTCATCGCGGCAGTAGTGGTGTTGCTGGGCCTGCTGTCGATACTCAACATTCCGGCCCAACTCCTGCCGCAGATCGAAAAGCCCATCGTCACGGTATTCACCGGCTGGCCGGGTGCTTCGTCCCGGGAGACCGAATCCGAGCTCACGGTGCCGGTGGAGGAAGTGCTGCAAGGCACGCCGGGCATGACCGAGATGATTTCTTGGAGCATGGCCAACTTCGGCTTCATGCAGCTCGAATTTGCGCTCGAGACCGATATGACGCGGGCCCTGATCGAAATCATCAGCCGCCTGAACCGGCTGCGCCCGCTGCCGGCCAACGCCGACCGGCCGCAGGTGTCGCTGGGGGAATGGGGCGACGCCAACGACCAGTTGATCGAGTACTTCGTCGAGCAGTTGCCGGGTACCGAAGACCGCCTGTCGGAGAACAAGCGCTTTCTGCGCGAAGTCATCAGACCCCAGATTGCGTCGCTGTACGGGGTGGCGCAGGTCGACATGTGGGGCGAGT
>JBFGYD010000397.1:0-3117 GCA_041587615.1 Lysobacterales bacterium | reverse complement strand
GGTGGTAGTTGCCGCTGGCCGGGCTAGCGCTCACTCATGATCCTCGTCACCGGCCAGATCCGGGGCGAAAAACGCCAGCGCCTCGGGCTTGATCCGGCGTACCTCATCGATCAACGGGGCGTCGAGGATGTAATAGCGTCCGCGGAAACCGACGATCCCTAGTTTGCCCTGATTCAGCTCCCGCTGCTGCCCGGCGGTGACGAAGAGCTTGCGGATCTTTCCGCCATACTCGAAATAACGCGCCTCCTCGGCCTCAGCCTCGTTGCGGGCGTTGGACGGCACCAGCGCGGCCAGCTTGGCGTTCGCCTCGCGCCGACGCCGCTCATGCTCGCGCTTGCGCCGGGCGGCTTCGGTCTTTTCCCGCTGCTCCACCCGCTGGCGCTCCGAATAGGCCTGCGCGAGGCTCATGTTCTGGGCCCCGCTCGCATGCTCGGGTCGGCGCGCGCGTCCGCTCTTCGCCGTCGGCGCGCGGCGCTTGGCCGTAGGCTTCTTCTTCGCCAGCCCCAGTTTCAAGAGTTGGTCCTGCAGCGAGGAACCGCTCATTCCCTCAGCCCGTTTGCATGAGTAGCGCCCGGCGTCGACATGCGGCTAGTCTTCCACCTCATCGGTGTCCAGCTGGCCGCTGAGGCGGCGACGGATGTGCGACCAGGACATTCCCACCGCCAGCACGGTGGCCGAAATCACGACCGCCAGCCAGCCACCGACCCCGCTGGCCCCCAGGTCCAGCCAGCGCAGATCCACCAGCACCCATATCAGCGCGCCCAGCAGGGCCAGGGTCAGCGTGATTCCGATCCAGCCCAGGCTTCGGAGGGTGGCGCGCAGATAGATCACGGCGAGGATCAGCAACGCGACCCCGGCCAGCACCTTCAGCGGCAGCATCTCCGATCCTGAATCGCGCAGCCAGTGGTAGTAGGAGTAACCGACCGGGTTGAAGATCAGCCCCACCAGCACCAGCGCGCCGCCCCAGCGAAAGAGGAAATTCAGCGGTCCAAAGTGTCGTCGTTCTTGCGCCATCGAGAATTCATGCAGTCCGTCGGTTCAAAATAAAGGTCATGCTCGCCCGCTGAGGGCAGTCAGGCGACGGAATCGGCCGCCAGTTCCGTGAAGCGTGCCGCCATCGCCGGGCCCGCGGCCTCGTCTTCGTGTTTGAAATAAACAAACGCTCGTGACCAGGGCTGCGCGGCAATCCGGTCCCACCACTGGCGCAGCGCCCCATCGTCGTAGGCCGCGCGGCGCAGCCGCAAGTAACCCCAGTCGGCGGTCGAACTGATCGCGCTCAGCGGCGCCGCATCGGTGTCTGAACTGACCAGCGCGGCGTTGGCCTCGCGCAGCAGTGCGAAGGTGTCCTCGTCGAACCACGACGGATGGCGGAATTCGAACGCGCACCTGGTTCGCGCCGGCAGGCGGGTGAGAAATTCGCCCAGCAGCCCGTGATTCGAGCGCAGGTGGGGCGGCAGTTGAAACAGGACGCAGCCGAGACGCTTGCCCAGCACCTCGATCGTATCGAACAGGTAGCCGAGCGGCTCGGCGGCGTCTTCGAGCGGTTTGAAGTGAGTGATGCGGCGCGAAGCCTTGATCGAAAACCGAAACGCCGACGGCACCTGCCGGCCCCAGTTGGCGACCACCTCGCGCTTGGGCATGCGATAAAAGGTGTTGTTGATTTCGACCGTGCTCAAGCGTTGGGCGTAGAACGACAGCATCTCCCCGGGCTGAATCTTGCGGGGATAAAAGGCTCCCTTCCACTCCTTGTAGCTGTAACCGCTGGTACCGACCAGAAGTTTCATTGAACCCCTCCAGGGCCTCAAGGATAGCACGGGCCGGAGCCGATTGCGGTCCGCCCGGCCAGACTCGAGTTGCCCTGATCGGAGGTGCAAGCTAACCTGCGCGACAGACCCGATCACCGGTGCGCGCATTGGGAAGAACAACCGCTCAGTCGAGCGAGGTCCTGTGGAGCGCTTTTTTCCTGCTCTTGGGCGGCCTTTTGCTCGCGCTGCTTCTGGCCGGACCGCCACCGCCGGCCGCTTCCGACGCGCCGCTGCGTCAGCGCGTGGTCGATCGCGGCCTGCTGCGCGTGGTGACGGTCAACAGCCCCGTAACCTACTACCGAGTCCATGATGAGGAGGCCGGCCTGGAATACGAACTCGCGCGCGGGTTCGCCGCCCACCTCGGGGTGGACCTGCAGATGATGGTTGCGGCCACGTTCGGGGATCTGTTTGCAACGCTGGCAAGCGGCGAGGCCGACCTGGCCGCGGCCAACATCACCGCCACCGCGGCACGCCGAGCGCATGTGCGTTTCGGTCCGCCCTACATGGAGACGGTTCAGTTCGTGGTCTACAAGGCCGGTTCGGCGCGGCCCCGGGAGCCCGCCGACCTGATCGGCCGTTCGATCGCGGTGGTCGCCGCCTCGAGCTACGTGGAAACACTGCGCGAGCTCGCCGAGTCCACGCCGCGCCTGAGCTGGGTCGAGCGCGACGACGCCGATATCGAGATGCTGTTCGAGGCGATCAGCGACGACCGCCTCGATCTGACCGTCGCCGATTCCACCGTGCTCGACGTCCACCAGCGCTTTTTCCCGGAGCTCAGGCGCGGGTTCGAGCTGACCCAGGCCCAGCCGATCGCGTGGGCATTCTCCAGCGAAAGCGACGACTCTTTGCTCCAGGCGGCCAACGCCTATTTCAGCCAGCTGGTTGGCGATGGGCGGCTGGCGGCCATCAAGCAGCGCTATCACGCTTATCTGCCGCGTTATGACCGGGTCAACACGCTCTACTTCTTGCGACATATTACGACCCGGCTCGCGCCGTTGGTCCCGTATTTCAGACGCGCCGCCGAGGAAACGGGATTCGACTGGATTCTGCTGGCCGCGATTGGCTACCAGGAATCGCTGTGGAACGCGCGGGCGCGCTCGCCAACCGGCGTGCGCGGGCTGATGATGCTGACGCTCTCGACCGCCAAGCAGATGAAAGTCAAAAACCGCCTCGACCCGGCGCAGAGTATTCGCGGCGGCGCGCGCTATTTCGCGCGCGTACTCAAGCGCGTGCCGAAGCACATCCCCGAGCCCGATCGCACCTGGTTCGCGCTTGCCGCGTACAACGTCGGCCTGGGCCACGTCGAAGACGC
>JBFGYD010000396.1:0-3166 GCA_041587615.1 Lysobacterales bacterium | reverse complement strand
GTTTTCGGCACGGGCGACGGCACCGCCGAGCCACTTCTTTGCCTGCGGCAAAACCGTAACTCGGCTTGTACCTGCCCTGCCGAAAGAAGCCTTGCGAGAACGGCCGTCGCGTGAAGAAGGGAGCGGGCTTGGCCCGTCCTCCGTTGGCGGTTATCCGGTACCTTGAATCCCGTCCGCGATCCCGTTGACGGTGCTGAACAGCGCCACCAGGAGCTCGCGGTCCTTGCGCTTGCCCGCCCGCCAGCGCCTGAGCAGGTCGATCTGCAGCAGATTCATGGGATCGACGTAGGGGTTGCGCAGCCGGATCGAGCGCTTGAGCATTGGTTGTCCGGCCAGCAGCTCGGTCTGGTCCTTGAGCTTCAGGATGATATCGGCGGCCAGCTCCAGTTCGGTGGCAATGCGCTCGTAGATGCCGTGCAGGTCCGGTTCGGCCAGCTCGCGGTAACAGCCCCCGATGCCCAGATCCGACTTGGCCAGCACCAGCTCCACGTCGTCGATCAGGCCGGCGAAGAACGGCCACTGAAGCATTTCTTTCAGCGCCTCGTCGCCAAACTTGCGCCGCGCCGCTTGGAGCCCGCTTCCGAGGCCGAAGCTGCCCGGCAAGCCGACGCGAGTCTGGGCCCATGAGAACACCCATGGAATGGCGCGCAGGTTTTCGATCCCCTGGCGGCTGCGGCGCGCCGCCGGGCGCGACCCGATCGCCAGGCGCTCGATCACGTCGATCGGCGTGGCGGCGCGAAAATAGGGCACGAACTCGGGGCTCTCGAACACCAGGCTCCGGTAAGCCTCGCGGGAGGTATCGGCGACGCATTGCATGATCTCTATCCACTCCGCCCGGATGCGCTCTTCCCGCTTCAGCGACGCGCGCAGCACGGCGCCGGTCATCTGCTCCAGATTGCGCAAGGCCAGCGGCCGGACCCCGTATTTGTCGTGGATGACCTCGCCTTGTTCGGTCACCCGCAGGTATCCGTCCACGGTGCCGGCCGGAGCGGCGAGGATGCCGGCCACCGTGTCGCCGCCGCCGCGGCTGACGGTACCGCCGCGGCCGTGGAAGTAGCGGATCGCGATCCCGAGATCCTGACCGGCGGCATGGATTTCAGCCTGCGCCTGCTGCAGCGCCCAGCGCGCCGAACCGATGCCGCCGTCCTTGTTGCTGTCGGAGTAGCCGACCATGACCATTTGGCGATGCTCCCGCGATTCCAGGTGGTCGCGGTACGGACCGAGCCGGCACAGCCGGCGCAGGATTTTCGGTCCGGCCTTCAAGTCGTCCACCGTTTCCAGCAGCGGAGCCACGTCCAGCGGGACCTGCCCGTCGGCGACGAGGCCCGCCGCGCGCGCGAGAAGCAGTACGCTGAGCACGTCGTCCGGGCCCTGCGTCATGCTGATGATGAAGGTGCCCGTGGCCCCGCTGCCGTAAGTCTTGCGGGCATTGCCCAGCGCCGCGAACACCGCCAGCGTCTGGCCCAGCACGCCCTCGCCCGGTTCGCCGACCTCGATTTCCTCAGCCAGCAGCGCGACCAGCCGCCGGGTGCGCTGTTCGACGCTGCGCTCGAGCCATTCGTCGTCGTCGATCAGCGCCGCGACCGCCTGCCGCAGCACCATCGCGTCCTGGCGCACGTCAAGCGCCGCCAAGTGGAAGCCGAAGGTCCGCACCCGCCAGATCATGCGCCGTACCTGGAACCAGCCGGCCGATCTTCCCAAGTTCTGCTCCAGCGAGACCCGTATGAGCTGCAGGTCCCCGAGCAGCTCCGCGCTGCTCGAATAGGCGTCATCGTCTCCCGACAGCACCCCGCGCAGGCGCGCCGCCATCAGGATCAGCAGCCCCCGATAGGGCATGTTGCGATGCCGCGCGGGGATCGCGCGCGCCGCCTCCGGGAGCTGCCGCCGATAGCGTTCCAGCCGGTGCATGACCGCCTCGCTGACCCCGACCTCGCCGAGCGACTGGGACAGCTCCCGGGCCAGCTTGTTGAGTTCGGGCAGGTAGCTCTTGACGACCAGCGTGCGATGATTCTCGAGGCTGGCCGTGACGGTGGCCGCGGTGACCGCCGGATTGCCGTCCATGTCGCCGCCGACCCAGGACGCGAAGCACAAGATGTTCGGCGTGCGCTGCTCCTCGCTGAACGCGTCCGGAAAATAGTGATCCAGGGCACGCCGGAATTCCTCGTAGAAAACCGGCACCACCCGGTATAGCACCTCCGTCAGATAGAACAGGACGTGCTCGCGTTCGTCCTCGACCGTGGGTTTGTCGTGCGGGCTCAGTTCGGTCTGCCAGGCGCTGGAGACCGCCTGGCGGATGCGGCTCAACGCCATCTGTTCTTCCTGCGGCGTGCGCGACGGATCCAGGCGTTCCACCAGGCGCACCACGATCGATCGCTCCTTCTCCAGCAGCGTGCGCCGGGTCGCCTCGGTGGGATGGGCCGTCATCACCGGCTCGATCACCAAGCGCTCGATCAGCGAGCGCATCTCCTGGGTGTCCACGCCCTTGGCGCGAAGCTGCCCCAGCACCTCCTCGAGCGAATCCGATGGCCCGGCGCCCTCCCGCAGATAGTCGCGAATGCGGCGGATGCGGTGCACCTTCTCGGCCAGGTTGACGAGCTGAAAATACGCCGAAAAGGCGCGCACCAGCAGTAGCTCCCGGCCGCGGGCCGACTCGGCCAGTAGCGCGCGAAGCTTGTCGGCGCCCTCTTCACCGCTCTCGCGGCGCGCGATTGCGGCCTTGCGTACCGCCTCGACCAGCTCGAAAAAATCCTCGCCGCACTGTTCCTTGAGCACCTCGCCCACCAGCGCGCCGAGCAGCCCGACGTCCTCCCTCAACGGTACGTCTTTGGGCGGGAATTCGACTTCTCGCGAACTCATCAACACTCCTCTGGCTTGAATGCGGGAGGCCCATTTGGCGGTCTTATCGGCTGTGGGTCAACCCTTGCGTGGGGCGCCGCTTTCAGGCACGATGCGGACGCTTCGTGACCGGCCGCGATTTTTGCCGGACACGACACCGGTGATCCCGGCCGACAGGCCATCCAGCAGCGTGAACCCGGACAGCATTATTCGGGTTGCCCCTCCCGGGGCACCGGGTCACCGTTCAGCTCAGCCGGTCCGAATAGGCCGTCGCGGGCGAGAGGGCATCAACTCGAGAGGACCGGATGTACGATTACATCATTGTAGGCGC
>JBFGYD010000395.1:0-3171 GCA_041587615.1 Lysobacterales bacterium | reverse complement strand
GCTGCGGTCATAGCGCCCCAGCGGTCTCCCGAGACCGCCGACCGACAGCTCCTCCTTGCTCACGACCTGTCCAGCCCGCGCCATCAGGATCTCCAGCAGCGAAAACTCGGTACTGGTCAGCTCGACCGCGGTGCCGCCGACGCTCACCCGGCGGCTCGCCGGATCGAGTTCAAGGTCGCCGACCCGCAGGGTTTCCCGGCCGCCGCCGGGCGGAGCGGCGCGGCGTAGCACGGCCCGGATGCGCGCCAGCAGCTCGCGCGGGTTGCAGGGCTTGGGCAGGTAATCATCGGCCCCCATTTCCAGGCCCACGATGCGGTCGACGTCGTCGCCCCGCGCGGTCAGCATCAGAATCGGCACGCTGGATGATTCGCGCACCAGGCGCAGCACTTCGATTCCGGAAAGCTCCGGCAGCATGATGTCGAGCACGACCAGGTCGGGCTCGCCCGCGTCGAGCGCCTCGATCGCGGCGCGCCCGTCGTGTGCGGTCTCGAGCACGAATCCCTCCGGCTCGAGATATTCGACCAGTAGCTGGCACAATTCCTGGTCGTCATCGACGAGTAGAATGCGACTCATGGGGTCATTGTTTGTCAGCGGCGGGCCATTTTCCATCGCGTTTACATACCTTTACCCGATGCTGACCCACATTTGCACGCTGGCGCGGACAATAGGAGCCGTCCCAACACGTTCGAGGAAAAGACGATGACGAAGACGCTGATGATACCCAGCCTGCTGCTGGGCTTGCTGGCAATCGCCGCGACGGCGCAGGCCAATCCGTTCCACCGAGACCACGGTGGCGGCTTTCGCGGCGGTCCGATGAGCGGACCGACCGAGATCGGTCGGGTGCTGCACCTGGCCGGCCGGCTCGAGGCGGTGGCCGAAGAGATCGGCCTCAGCGAAGCGCAGCGCGACGAAATCCACGCGGTGGTCGATCAGGCGCGGCCGGAACTGCGCGATCTGGCTCGCGAGATGCGTGGCAATCGCGACGCGCTGCGCGGCGCGAGCGCGCCCGAAAGCTACGATCAGACCGCGGTCGCCGAACTGGCCGCGGCCCAAGGAGACTTGATCGCGCGCGGTATCGTACTCGGGGCGCAGGTACGCCACGACGTGCTCGCGGTGCTGAGCCTGGAGCAGCGCGAACAGCTTCAAGCGCTGCGCGCCGAGCGCCGCCGCTTCGGCCGCTAGCGAAAAAAACGCTCCGCAAAAAAAGGGGCCCTTTTCTTGGGGCCCCTTTTTTCGAGCCCCGCAGGTTGTTATCCCTCGGACGAGCGCGCTATACTATATCGCTTTATTCGATTCGAGAGATATTTATTCATGAGCAACAGCGTATTCACCTCCGAGTCGGTCTCCGAGGGACATCCGGACAAGGTGGCCGATCAGATCTCGGACGCCATTCTTGACGAGATCATTCGGCAGGACGCGAATGCTCGGGTTGCCTGTGAAACCATGATCAAGACCGGGGTCGCGATCATCGGCGGGGAGATCACGACCCAGGCCTGGGTCGACCTGGAAGACCTCGTGCGCGGGGTCATCAACTCGATCGGCTACGACTCGTCCGAGGTGGGCTTCGACGGCTCCACCTGCGCGGTGGTGAACATCATCGGCAAACAGTCGCCGGACATCGCCCAGGGCGTCAACCGCGCTCGGGCGGAGGACCAGGGCGCCGGCGACCAGGGCCTGATGTTCGGTTACGCGAGCAACGAAACCGATGCGCTGATGCCGGCGCCGATCTTCTACGCCCACGAGCTGGTCAAGCGCCAATCGGCGGTGCGCCGGGGCGGTGGCGACGGGCAGCGCTTTTTGCGCCCGGACGCCAAAAGCCAGGTGACTTTTCGTTACCAGGACCAGCGTCCGGTGTCGGTCGAGGCCTTGGTCCTATCGACCCAGCACAGTCCGGAGATCGAACAGTCGGCGCTGCACGAGCTGGTGATGGAAGAAATCATCAAGCCGGTGATTCCAGCCGAGTGGCTGTCCGATCGAACCAAGTACCACATCAACCCGACCGGCAATTTCGTCATCGGCGGCCCGGTCGGCGACTGCGGACTGACCGGGCGCAAGATCATCGTGGACACCTACGGCGGCATGGCGCGCCACGGAGGCGGTGCGTTTTCCGGCAAGGATCCGTCCAAGGTCGACCGTTCGGCGACCTACGCCGCCCGGTACGTGGCCAAGAATATCGTCGCCGCCGGCCTGGCCGAGCGCTGCGAGATCCAAGTCTCCTATGCGATCGGCGTCGCCGAGCCGACCTCGGTCAGCGTCGAGACCTTCGGCACCGAGACGGTGCCGGCCCAGCGCATAGAAGCGCTGATTCGCGAGCACTTCGACCTGCGACCCTACGGGCTGATCCGGATGCTCGATCTGATCAAGCCGATCTATCGGCAAACCGCCGCCAACGGTCACTTCGGCCGCGAGTTCGACCCGCAGACCGGCGCGTTCAGCTGGGAGCGCACCGACAAGGCCGACGAGCTGCGCGAGGCCGCCGCCGGCTGACGACTTATTCCGCGCCCTTTCGAGGAGCGCTGCAGCGGGTGATGACCCGCGAGGCTCGGCGGGACGCGGAATCAAAACCAACCGCGCTCATTGTTATGGAGTCAACAAACCATGAATGCCGTTGTTGAAGACAAAGTTACCGATTACCACGTTCTCGACCTGTCATTGAGCGACTGGGGACGCAAGGAGATCGCGATCGCCGAAACCGAGATGCCCGGCTTGATGGCGCTGCGCGCCGAGCACGCCGGCCAGCAGCCGCTCGCCGGCGCGCGGATCGCCGGTTCGCTGCACATGACGATTCAAACCGCGGTGCTGATCGAGACGCTGACCGCGCTCGGGGCGGAAGTTCGCTGGGCCTCGTGCAACATTTTTTCAACCCAGGATCACGCCGCCGCCGCGATCGCGGCCAGCGGAGTGCCGGTCTACGCGTTCAAGGGCGAGACGCTCGAGGAGTACTGGGAGTTTACCCACCGGATCATGGAATGGCATGACGGCAGTACGCCCAACATGATCCTCGACGACGGTGGCGACGCGACGCTGCTGGTCACGCTCGGGGCGCGCGCGGAGGCCGATCCCTCGATCGTGGAAAACCCGTCCAATGAAGAAGAGACGGCGTTGTTCGCGGCGATCAAGAAACGGCTGGCCGAGCGCCCGGGCTGGTACGGCCGAATCCTCGAGAACATC
>JBFGYD010000394.1:0-3181 GCA_041587615.1 Lysobacterales bacterium | reverse complement strand
TCTTCGTGATCGACGGCGGGCTCTTCGTGTTCAGCCAGTTGAGCGAAGCGGCAAAGTCCGGGGCTTGGGCCGCGTGCGCCAATTACCTGGCCTCCAGCGTCGCAACCGCTGCCAACTCGGGGTGAAACCGCGCCAGTTCATCGAAAAAACCAGCCATCGCGTTGTCCAGCAGATCCAGCACTTGCTCGAATCCGTGCGCGCCGCCGTAATAGGGATCCGGCACGTCCTCGGTGACTCCAAGGTTGGAGAATTCCATCATCTTGCGGATCTTCTGCTGCGCGTTCGCCGGCGCCGCTCCCTGCAGAGCGCGGTAGTTTTGCTCATCCATCGCCACAATGTAGTCGAAGTGCTCGAAATCCAGGTGGCTCACGCGGCGCGCCCGCTGCGGCGACAGGTCAATTCCGCGACGGCGAGCGGCGGCCCGCGCCCGAGCGTCCGGCGGCTCGCCAACGTGGTAGGCGTGCGTGCCGGCCGAATCCAGCTCGACCAACGCCTCCAGGGCCCGTTGCGACGCCACCTTCTCAGCCACCCCCTGTGCGGTCGGCGAACGGCAGATGTTGCCCATGCACACGAACAAAACCCGGATTGGGCGCTTGGATTCAGTCATGGGCCGGTACGTTACCCCGAAAGCAAAAAATTATCACCCGGGGGATGGTTCAAGCCGATATCTTGGCAAGGCTCGGGGATTTTGTGAACTTTGTTTACAAATCCAACTGAGCCGCTCCATTTCGCACTGGCGCGAACTACCCTCTGAACAGGCATCGCCGGATCGATTCATGCGCGAGAGAGGGTTTACGCTGATTGAGCTGATGATTGTGGTCGCGATCGTTGGAATCCTGGCCGCGATCTCTATTCCCGCCTATAAAGACTACATGGTCCGTTCGCGGGTCACGGAAGTCCTCGGCGCCATGTCCGCCTGCAAACTCAACGCGGTCGAGTTCTATCAGACCCACCTCGCTTGGACCAACAGATCCGGCACCAGCATCTCCGCATTGGACCTGTGCCGTTTGGCCAATGGCTCTAAGCATATTCAGCCCGCTGGACTGACCGTCGACGCCAACGGAATCATCATTGCGGTGATGAGAGACCTAGGACCGAACGTCCCCGACGGCGCCATCCTGACCATGAGCCCCCAGGTTGACGGCGAAAACGTGACCACCTGGATTTGCGGCGCCGCCGCCGACGGAACCACGCTAGAGCATCGATTTCGGCCCGGCTCCTGCCAGGGCTGAGCTTGCGCCGGACAAGTTAGCCCTAAGGTCTGAGCAGAATCTTCAGCGCGCCGGGTCGCGCCGCGTTGGCGAACGCGGCCGCCGCGTCGCCCAGATCGACGCATTCCTCGACCAGCGGCACGGGATCCACGCGGCCCTGCGCCAACAGCGCGAGCGCGGGCGCGAAGCGGCCGCAGCGTGAGCCGACGATGGTCAGCTCGTCCACGACGATCGACGACAGATTCACCGCGGCGTCGCCGTGGTGCGTGCTTTTCAGCACCAGCGTGCCCTGCGGGCGCACCGCTTGGCGCGCGCGAGCAAATCCAGCCGGCACGCCGGTGGCATCGATCGCCAAATCGTAGCTTGCCGGCTCGACTTCGCCCGGATCGATCGGGCGAACGGCGTACGGAGCGAGCAGCTCGCGCTGGCGGTGGCGTCGAACCACGACGTCGACGTCGCCATCGAGCAGACTCAGCGACTGTGCGATCAGCATTCCGAGCCGGCCGGCACCAACCAGCAGCACGCGACTGCCCGGTTCGAGCTCGACCTGCGATTGGATTCGGAGTGCGGCCGCGAGCGGCTCGGTGAACACGGCGGCCTCGTCCGAGACCGTGTCGGGCACGCGGTGCAAGTTATCCACCGGCAAGCTGAGACGGGCGGCAAACGCGCCGTCGCGCCCGGAGATGCCGAGCACGGTCCGGTTTGGGCAATGCGTTTTGCGACCTGCCCGGCAAGTATCGCAGGCTTTGCACGCGACGTTGATCTCGCCGACCACCCGGGCCCCTTCCCAGGCCGGATCGTCCGCACAGGCAACGACCTCGCCAACGAACTCGTGTCCCGGCACCCCGGCGAACGGATAGTAGCCGCGGACAAGCGCCAGGTCCGTGCCGCAAATGCCCGCCAGACGCACCCGCACGAGCGCCTCGCCCGGGCCGGGCACGGGGCCCACCACGCGCCTGATCGACAGCCTCTCATGTTCGAGCCAAACGGCGCGCATAATACCTCGCCCGGCTTTGTGCCAGCGTCGATGACGCCCGGCGGGACTATTGGGTGCCCGCCTCCCGTCCCGCGAGCCAGCCGATGAGCAGGAACGCAAAACCCAGGCCGAATCCGATCAGCGCCAGCATCAGCGAAAAGCCGCGACCGAGATCGACGAACCCCTGATCGGGGCGCTCGGTGACGGCTTCCGACCAGCGGAAGAACTGCATCGGGAACGCGAACGCCAGCAGCGCCGCGGCGAACATGACCCGCCGCCAGGCCTTGCCCGCGGTCGGCGCCAACATCGCGAGCCCCACGCCCACGGCCATCGCGACCAAGAAGCCGAGCGCGATGCCACCGATGTGCTGCATCGACCTGGTCACTGGGATTCCGATGACCACGGTTCCCAGCACGCCAACGATAGCGCCGCCAATCAGGCCCGGGACGAGCTTCATGGGTTGCGCCGGCCCACGATCACCAGGGATCGGCCAGATACGGAAACTCGGTCAGGAACGGCTTGTCGTTGGTCAGCGGATTGGGCGGCGTCTTCGGCACGATCGGGACCGAATCCCACAGCGCCTGGCTGCCGAGGATGTCGACGTGGATCGGCTGGCCGCCGACTTCCTGGGACATATCCAGAAACACCGCGAGGAAGCGGGTCGCAACCTGATCTTCAAGCCGGCGCCCGAACGGCCAGGTGCCGGTGGTGTCCATGTCGATCGCGCACACGTTCGGGATGAACACCTCGAATCCGCGCTTCAGCGGTATGTTGACGCCGGGGGTTTTCTTCCACGAATCGTCCGGCATCTTGAGTTCCTGGAACAACACCCGCTTGACCCGCGGAAACGCCGCGACCGCGGTCTTGTAGGTCCGGTGCTGCGGAATCATTTCGTCGCCGTGGTCGAACGCGCTTTTGAGTCCGAGTGCCGCGATCGACGGCCCGAAGCCCCAGCCCAACTGGCCGGTGCGCTTGGCAAACGTGGTCGCCAGAC
>JBFGYD010000393.1:0-3184 GCA_041587615.1 Lysobacterales bacterium | reverse complement strand
GGTGCCGCAGGCCGTCAGCGCACAACCGATCCATAGCGTCGCCGCCGCGCTCGCCTTCATGGCTCTGCCCCCGTGTTCTCGGCGAGCCGGCGGCGCACTTCGTCGAGCACGTAATCGACCGCGGCGCGCATCTCTTCCGGCGCCTGTTCGCGCAGCGATTCGAGCTGCCCCCGAGTCTCGAGGAGCCCTTCCGCCGCCAGTCCCTCGATCTGCTCGAGCATGCGCTCGATCTGCGCCCGGGTCTCCGGATCGAACGCCGCCAGTTCGGGATCTCCCGCCGCTTCGGCGCGGCGGGTGTAGAGCCGGGTAGCGCGGTTGTCCTCGGTCAGGTATTTCGTAGCTACCGCCTGCACGTCCCGAGCCTGGACTGCGAACACGCGCTCGTAGTAACTGTCCATCGTGCGCCATTCGCGCAGGCCGTCGAAAAACAGCAGCTGCACCATCAGAAAAAACGGATCCTCCAGGCGCCGAAACTGGGACGCGGTGAGTTGGTTCTTGACCTTTTCCAACTCGTACGCGGTGATTCCCTCGGCCTTGACTCGCTCGACCTCCTCGATCAGGACGTCCGCCAGGCGTCGCGGATCGATCCCCTGTTTGCCCTCGGCAAATACGCCGAAACGACCGTCGTATTTGGCCGAATCGGCCTCCGCCCCCGCGCCGGTGGCGATCCGATCCCCGAGCACCATACGCTTGTGCAGCCGCCCGGTGCGGCCGGACAGCACGCTCCCGAGCACCTGCAGCGCCGGATCGTCGCGGCCGGCGAAGGCGGTCGTGCGCCACCAGACCGCCGCGCTGGGCGGGGCCTGCACCGCGGCCTCGTAGACCAGGTCGCCGAGCTGCGGCATCGCCGTCGTGATCACGTCCGGCGGCGCCTCACGGCCCCGCGGAATGCGTCCGAAATACGCCTCCGCCCAATCGAGCGCCTGCTGTTCGTCGAAATCGCCGACCAGCGCCAGCGTGATATTGGCCGGCGCGTAATAAAGATCGAAATAGGTCTGGGCCTCGCCGCGGCTGATCGCCGCGATGTCGCTCGGCCACCCCACGACCGGCCAGGCGTACGGATGACCGCGCCAGAACAGCGCATTGAAGACCTCGTCCTGCGCCCCGGTCGGGGTAGAGTCGGTGCGCAGCCGCCGCTCCTCGAACACCACGTCGCGCTCGGCGTAGAACTCGCGGAACACCGGCCGGAACAGGCGCTCGCTCTCCATCCAAAACCACAGCTCCAGCTTGTTGCGGGGCACCTGGACGAAATACACCGTCATGTCCTGGTTGGTGAAAGCGTTCAGGTTCGTGGCCCCGGCCTCGGTGTAGATTCGGTCGAATTCGTCCTTGACCAGATTGTCCCGCTGGGCGGCCAGCAGCGCGTCGAAGCGCTCGCGAAGGCGGGTCATGTTCTCGCTCCGGGCCGCGGCCTCGGCCAGCGACTCGGCGAAGCCCAGTCGCACCCGCTCGCGTAGCGCGCGCTCCTCGGCAAACATCGCGGCCCGGACTTCGTCCAGCTCGGTGCGGAGCTGCCGGTCGAGTTCGAAGTCTCGGGTTCCGATCCGCGGCGACCCCTTGAACATCATGTGCTCGAACAGATGGGACATGCCGGTGATCCCCGGCCGTTCGTTGGCCGAGCCCACCCGCGCGACCCAGCCGGCGGCGACGTTGGGCTGGCCCTGGCGCTGGCTCAGCAGGAGCTTCATGCCGTTGCTGAGGAAAACCTCGCGGGTCTGGTCGGCGATCCGGGGTCCGGAAGCCGGCTCGGCCCGGGCCGCTGCCGCCGCAGCCAGCATCACGGCCAGCAGCAGTGCCCGGCGGCACAAACCCCGCCCGGCCCGGCGGAATGACCGCACCATCGAACTTCTACTACGCCATTTCATCATCAATTAACGCAAAGGCGCCAAGGCGGTTCAAACATCTAGCCACCGGCGGCGACCCGCATGAACTGGCCGCAGAGCCAGGCACCGTAAGTGCCGATCGCGTACCCGAGCACCGCCAGCAGCACCCCGACCGGCGCCAGCGACGGATGGAACGCCGAGGCGACCACCGGCGCCGAGGCGGCGCCGCCGACGTTGGCCTGGCTGCCCACGGCAAGGAAAAATACCGGGGCCTTGATCAGATATCCGACGACCAGCAGCAGGCCGGCGTGGATCGAGATCCAGATCAAACCCATGCCGAACAGCTTCGGCGCCTGGATCACGGCCGAGATGTCCATGTGCATGCCGATCGTGGCAACCAGGATGTAAACGAAGGCCGAGCCGACCCGAGACGCACCGGCGCCCTCCAGGGTGCGGGATTTCGTGAACGACAGCAGCAGCCCAAACGTGGTCGCGATCACGACGATCCAGAAAAAGGTCGACGTCAAACTGAATCGCTCCAGCACCGGTGAGACCTCGGCCAGCGTCGGCGCCAGCCATCCGGCGGCCGCATGCGCGAGCCCGGTGCCGGCGAAACCGACGGTCGCGATCAGCATCAGGTCGCGCAAGGTCGGGATCCGCGAATGCTGGGCCTGGTAGGCCTCGATCCGGTGCTTGATGTCCTCGATCGCGTCGGTGTTGGCACCGGTGAACGCGTCGATCCGCTCGGCCCGGCCGGCCATGAACAGCAGCACCGCCATCCAGACGTTGGCCACGAGCACGTCGACGGCCACCATCTGCGCGAACACGTCGTTGCCGACCTGAAAGACCTCCTTCATCGCGGCCTGGTTGGCGCCGCCGCCGATCCAGCTTCCGGCGACCGTGGTCATGCCGCGCCAGATCGCCTCGGGTCCGTCGGCCTCGAGAAACTCGGGCGCAAACGCGCCGCTGAGCATGAGCGCGATCGGCGCGCCGATGACGATCCCGAAGGTGCCGGTGAAGAACATGATCAAGGCCTTGGGACCGAGTCGGATGATCGCCTTCAGATCGATGCTCAGGGTCAGCAGGATCAGGGCCGCCGGTAAAAGATAGCGCGAGGCGACGAAATACAGCCGCGAGTGCTCGCCGTCGATGACACCAAAGGTGTTGAACACCGCCGGAATGAAATAGCACAGCAGCAGCGACGGCACGACGCCGTAGAATTTCTTCCAGAACGGATGCTCGGAATGGGCGGTGTAGAAGATCCCGCCGAGGATCAGGGTCAGCAGTCCGAGGACGACCGCGTCGTTGGTGATCAGAGCGTGCGATTCCTGCATGGGCGGTGGGTCCTCGGAAAATGAGCG
>JBFGYD010000392.1:0-3207 GCA_041587615.1 Lysobacterales bacterium | reverse complement strand
GAGCACGACCACGAGCTCGCCACCTGGGCCCTTGGCAAGCTGTATCTGGCCGGCAATACGGTTGACCAGGACGTCCCGCGCGGACTCGAGCTGTTGCACCGCGGGGCGGAACGCGGCCACCGGGCCGCGTGCCAGACGCTGGCCGAGATTTACGCCCAGGGCCAGTTCGGATTGCCGCCGGACCCCGAGGCCGCGCGCCGCTGGACCGCCCGGGCCGAGCGCGAATCGCCGGCAGCGGGCGAGTCGGCTGTGACGGCGGCGGACAGCGCGCTGTGAGCACCGCAGCCTCCCGAATGGCGATGAAGCTGCGCGGAATACTTGAACCCGCGGAGCACGGCCCCTTCGCCATTTCGATCGACGGTCATCAGGACGGGGATCTGATAGAGCAGCCGCTGGCGCCGGCCGCGGTGCTGGTGCCGTTGATCGATCGGGACGAAGGCTGGCAGATCTTGCTGACCCAGCGCACCCGTCACCTCAAGCACCATGCCGGCCAGATCAGTTTTCCGGGCGGAAGGCTGGAACGGCACGACGGCTCCCGAGTCGCGGCGGCGTTGCGCGAGACCGAAGAGGAGGTGGGCATCCCGCCCGGCGACGTGACGGTCGTGGGTCGGTTGGATCCGTTTCCGACCGTTTCCGGCTATGCCGTGACCCCGATCGTCGGCATCGTCAACCCGGAGCACAAGCTGCGCCTGGACACGTCCGAGGTGGAACGCGCGTTCGAGGTGCCGCTCGAGTTTGTTCTCGACCCCGCCAACCAGCGACGCCAGGCGGCCAATTTTCGGGGACGGCGGCGCCATTACTACGTGATCGAGTATCGCGAGCATCAAATCTGGGGTGCGACCGCTGCGATCCTGGTGAATTTCGCCCGGCGTCTGGAGCGCGTGCCGGTACCGCTGTGACCGCGGCGGCGTTCATCGGCCCCGCGGATGTCGCCGCGATCATCGGCGCGGCCACCATTATCGACTGTCGTTTTCGCCTGACCGAGCCCGCCTGGGGACGCTCGAGCTACGCCGAGGGCCACCTGCCGGGTGCGCATTACGCCCACTTGGACGAGGATCTGGCCGCGGTCGGACGAGGGCCGGGACGTCATCCGCTGCCGCAGCGGCGCGACCTGCATCGGTCGCTGCGGCGCTGGGGCGTGCGTCCGGAACGTCCGGTAGTGGTGTACGACGATGCCGGCGGGGCGATCGCGGCGCGAGCGTGGTGGCTGCTGCGCGACGCGGGTCATGAGCGGGTCGCAATTCTGGACGGCGGCTGGCAGGCCTGGATCGAAGCCGGACTCGAGATCAACGCTCGGCCGGTTGAGACGAGGCCGAGCGATGCCGAATTCGATGCCGGGAAGATGCCGTCGCTGGGCGTGACGCAGCTAAAAAGCCGGCTTGGTCGCGGCGGGACGATACTGCTGGACGCTCGATCGAAAGCCCGCTTTGACGGCGTCGAGGAGCCGATCGACGCCAAGGCCGGACACATTCCGGGGGCCGTCAGCCGGCCGTTCGATTCGAACCTGGTGGGTGGACGTCTCAAGCCTCGCGACCGGCTGGCCGGCGAATGGCGCGAGCTGCTCGGCGAGCGGCTGCCGGCCGATGTCGTCCACATGTGTGGGTCCGGGGTCACCGCCTGTTTCAACCTGGCCTGCATGGAGCACCTCGGGCGCGCCGGCTCGGCGCTGTTCGTGCCCTCGTGGAGCGGGTGGATCGAGGATCCTCAGAACGCGGTCGCCGTGCTGGACCGGTAGCGACCATGACCCAAATTTGCTATACAAGCCTGTCGACCGCCTGAGCCACACGGGGAAGTATGCTCAAGGACGCCATCCGGGAGGCAGCACGGGCCGCAATCCAAGCGCGTTTCCAGCTCCGCGACGAAGTGTTGATCGCCGACCTGGAAAAGCTCGCCTCGCAGGCCAGAAGCATCGGTTCCGGCGACGAAATGGCGCGGATCGGCGTGCGCGTGAGGCTGACCTGCGAACACGATCTGTTCGAGCGGGCGCACATGGTCTGGACCAGCCTGAAGCGCGCTCACCAGGACTACGGGGCGCCCAAATCGGCGACCCTGCTGGACGACTTCCTGACCGAGGCGCAGCGCCATATGAAAGACGCGGGCCTCAATCTGGCGAGCCGCCTGGAACAGTTTTCCGAGCCTTTCAGCCCGTTGTTCTCCGTGCGCGGAGGACTCGACGCACGCTGGCTGAGCAATCTTTGTCGACGCGCGATGGAGCGCTACGCCGGCGACATGGAAACCTACGTCGAGGGTGTCAGGTGGGGCCTGAAGTCGTTAATGTCCTCACTCCGAGACAACGAAACCTGACCCGGGTGTTGCACGAGTTCCACTCGGCTGTGTCGGGTGGTCAGCCGATGCGTGGCGCTTCGCACACGCTTCGATCCGGCACGACAAATCCAACAATCTTTTAACTACTCTTGCCATTGCGCGGCTCGCCCGCACAATTTCAAGAGCGCCACTCGTAGCGGACCGTGTAGGTGAGCACCTCCTCGGCTTCAGGATCGATCTCCAGCGGAAACTCGATCGTCGCTGCATCCCATTTCTGGAAATCGTGACTGGACTGCTTGATCTGCCAGTTGCTCCACCGAATCAGCGATTCACGCACCAGCACCGTCGCCCGGGTCTCCTTCTGATTGCGAATCCTGACCTCGATCGATTCCTCCATCCATTTGTCTTCCTTGCTCCAGCGGAACTCGATCTGCTTGCGCTCGCCCACGATGTCGAACGCGTTGCCCATCTGGACGCTCACGTGCTCGTTGCGCGGGGTGTGCTCGAGCAAGTCCTCGCCGATGAATTCCAGGTTGCCGTCGTCGGGATTGAGCTGCGAGACGCGAATCCGACCCGCCGGCAGCGCGATCCCCAGGCCGTTGTCTTTGCGGTTGTCGAATTCGAGGTAGACCTTGACGTCGCCCTTGGTCGGGAACGGATTCTGCGGCGCGGTATACGGCACGCCCGATCCGCGCCAGGCGCGATAGCCGGGGTCGAACACCAGTTTGCGGCTGCACGCGACGCCGCGCGCGGTCGGAAACAGCTCCAGTTGCTTGATCGACCGGTCCGGCAGCGATGCCGGGCGGCCCAGCGTATACAGGTGGTATTCGAAGAAGCTCTGCTCCTGGAAGCCCTCGTCGACTGCCGCGGCGGCTTCCAACTGGTAGCGGGCGCGGGGGGGCGACACCGCGACCCGCTGCGGGGCTCGATGGACCTCGCCCG
>JBFGYD010000391.1:0-3214 GCA_041587615.1 Lysobacterales bacterium | reverse complement strand
GCAACGGCGCACCGATGGCGCTGGCTAATCTCCACCGAACTGCCGAAGACACGCCCCTGCCCGGGCCGGCGGTGTTGGTAGCGATGATCGTCGAGCGACGGTTCGACGCTGAGCTGATCCTTATCGTGGCGGCGCTGCTGGTGTTGAGCTACAAGGCCGGTCCGATCCTGACGATGATTCTGCTGGGTCGCAGCCGGCTGTCGCTGTCGGGCGAGGGTCTAGATTATCGCGTGACCGTCTTTGGCATTCTTTGGCGAGCCCTCCAAGGGCGGGCTCGAGGTGAAGCTGACGGATGGCGGGTCGTTTTATCTACGCTTTCCCGTTGGAGCGGGCGCCTTATAGCACGCGGACCTGCTGCGGCTGCGGGAACGCTGGCTGCGAGACCTGGGACGCTAATACCCGACCGATTGGGTAAGTTCGCTGGCTGGTCAAAGCTTGCGGGCTCGGGCCGGTGCCAAGTCGGCCAAATCGCTGTATCCTGCTCGGCCCAATGATCAGTAACAGCGACCGAATAGAGCCGACCGTCCGCGTGGCCCGGCGGTTTGCGATCGACACTCGCCAGGAACCGGTGGTTTTTCTGCGCAGCGATTCGCCCGTGGCGCGCTCGGAAGGGTTCGAGGCGATGTCACGCTTGAGCGTCGAGGCCAACGGCCGCTCGATTATTGCGACCTTGGTCATCGTCGGCGAGGAGCTGCTGCCGCCGGGTCAGGCCGGTCTGTCCGACGCCGCCCGCCGATTGCTCGACGCACGCGAGGGCCAGGCCATGCACCTGTCGTACCCGCAGCCGGTTTCATCGCTGGCCGCGGTGCGCTCCAAGATCTACGGCAACGAGCTGAGCGGGGACGAGCTCCGCGCGATCGTTGCCGATATTGTCGCCGGCCGCTACATGGACGTGCACCTGGCAGCGTTCATTACCGCATGCGCCGGCGACAGCCTGAACCGCGCCGAAATGGTCGATCTGACCGCCGCGATGGTCGCGGCCGGCAAGCGGCTGAGCTGGCCCGGCGAGCGGATCGTGGACAAACACAGCGTCGGCGGCTTGCCCGGCAACCGAACGACCCCAATTGTGGTCTCGATCGCGGCGGCCAGCGGGTTGACGATGCCCAAGACGTCGTCGCGGGCAATTACCTCGCCAGCCGGCACCGCCGACACGATGGAGACCCTGGCACCGGTCGATCTAGACCTCGAGACGATGCGGCGGGTCGTGGAGCGGGAGGGGGGGTGCATCGCCTGGGGCGGGTCGGTCAGCCTGAGCCCGGCCGACGACATCCTGATTCGGGTCGAACGGGCGCTGGATATCGACAGCGAAGGCCAGCTCGTGGCGTCGGTTTTGTCCAAGAAAATCGCGGCCGGCTCCACTCACGTGGTGATCGATATGCCGGTCGGACCCACGGCAAAAATCAGGAGCGAGGCGGCGGCCCGGTTATTGAGCGAGCAACTCCAATACGTCGGTCGGTCGTTGAGCCTGGAAGTCAAGGTCGTTACGAGCGACGGCCGTCAGCCGGTTGGGCGGGGCATCGGTCCGGCATTGGAAGCCCGTGACGTGCTGGCCGTGCTCAACGGCGACCCGGCGGCTCCAGCGGATCTGCGCGCGCGTTCGATCAGTCTGGCGGGCGCAGTGCTCGAAATCTCCGGGGCCGCCGCTCCCGGAACGGGCGAGTCCCAGGCCGAGCGAGTTCTGGACGAGGGTCTGGCTTGGCGAAAATTTCAGGCGATCTGTGAGGCTCAGGGCGGCATGCGGGAGCCGCCGCGGGCACCCTATCGACATCCCGTGGTCGCCCCGCGCAACGGCATTGTCGAGGCGATCGACAATCGCGTGGTTGCGCGCATTGCCAAGCTCGCCGGGGCACCGGCCGACCCGGCGGCCGGGGTCGAACTGGCGGTCCGGCTCGGGAGCCGCGTTGCCCAGGGGGACGTGCTGCTGACGATTCATTCTGAGAGTCCCGGCGATCTCGAATATGCGCTCGAGTTCCAGCGCAGCCGTCCCCGCGCCATTGAACTGGGAGACACGTGATGCAGCCCGTGCTGTTCAACCTGGGCGCTGAGGAGTCCCTGGCCGACTCCGTTGCGGGAGGCCTGGAAGCCGAGCGCGGGACGCTGGAGCTACGAAGCTTTCCGGACGGCGAGACCTACCTGCGTTTTGATGGTGACTGTGCCGACCGGCCGGTAATCCTGCTGCAGAGCCTCGATCGGCCCAACGACAAGGTGCTGCCGCTGCTGTTGGCCGCCGCGACCCTACGCGATCTGGGTGCCTCGCGGGTCGGGCTGATCGCTCCGTATCTCGCCTACATGCGTCAGGACATCCGCTTTCGCCCCGGCGAGGGCGTCACCGCCCGGTACTTCGGCCGACTGCTGTCCGATCACTTTGACTGGCTGGTGACGGTTGATCCGCACCTGCACCGAATTGGATCCCTGGACGAGATCTACCGCATACCGACCGCGGTCGCGCGCGCCGCGCCGGCGCTGGCGGGCTGGATCGGCGAACAGGTCACCGACCCGGTCCTGATCGGCCCCGACCGCGAGAGCGAACAATGGGTCGCCGAGGTGGCCACCCGCAGCGGCATGCCGCATTTGGTGCTGGAGAAAAAGCGGTCGGGCGACCGCGACGTGCGGGTGTCGGCACCCGACCTGGAGCACCATCGGGGGCAGGTGCCGGTGTTGGTCGACGACATCATTTCCACCGGCCACACGCTGATCGAGACGATCAAGCACGTGGTCGCCATGGGGATGCCCCCGCCGGTATGCGTGGCCGTCCACGCGGTGTTTGCCGAGGGCGCCGCCGAGGCGCTGCGCGCTGCCGGTGCGACCCGCGTGGTCACCAGCAACACGATCCCTCACCCGACCAACCGAGTGGATGTCGCTCCGGCCCTGGTCGCCGCGGCGGCCTCTCTTTGGCAGGAGCTTGAATAGCGCAAACTGGCAACGCGAGCGCGACGTCGATGAGTGACACCGCAGCCAGTACCGCCGATCCGGGCCGTGCCGGGCCAGCCGTTCTGGCGCTCGGATTTCGTCCCTTTTATCTGCTGGCGGCCTTGTTCGCGGTCGTCACGCTGCCGTTGTGGATCGCGTCCTATCTGGGCCTCGTGCAGTCGGGTGGCTACCTGCTCGTCGCAAGCCACGTCGGCTTCAAGACTACATCGCGGGAAGTGTTGCTTTGGGAAGGGGAGACCGTGATGCTCGGCCGACTGGTGATGCAGGAAGAGGTGATATCCCT
>JBFGYD010000390.1:0-3223 GCA_041587615.1 Lysobacterales bacterium | reverse complement strand
CGTACCCAGAATGATGCCGGCAACCGTCTCCCGATCCAGCGCCCAGCGCGCGGCCACCGCGGCGATTGTCGTGTCGTGCCGGGCGGCGATGTCAGAGAGCGTCTCGAGGAGTTGCTGGAACACCTCCCAGCCACCGACCTCGTCGATGATCAGGCGGTATTTCTGCAGCGACCGGTTCATTTGCTCAGGGGGCGGGCGTCCCTGGTACTTCTCGGTCAAGAATCCGCCGGCCAGCACGCCATAGGGCAGGATGCGGATATCGTGCTCTCGGGCCAAATCGGTCATCGCCCGCTCGGGCCGCCGATCGAGCAGTGAGTACTGGGCCTGCACCGAGATCAGCCGCACCCCCGCGAGGACCATATCCCGGATGTGCGATGTATCGAAATTGGTGACCCCGAGCAGGCGGATCTTGCCAGCCTCCTGCGCGCGCACCAGTCGCTCGACCATGTTCTCGAGGCCGGGCACGGCATAGTTCCACCAGTGAAACTGGAGCAGGTCCAAGCGTTCGACCCCCAGCCGGCGCAGCGAGCGATCGACCGCGTCGTCGATCTGCCGGTCGGTCAGTTGGTGCAGCGTATCCCGGTTGGCGGCATATTTGGTATGGATCTGGATGCGCTGCGGATCCGGCAGGCTGCGCCGAAAGCGGCCCAGCATTTCCTCGACGCCGATGTAGATGTCGGCGCAGTCAAACGTCGTGAATCCGTGATCGACCAGCTCGGCGAATATCCGGTGGGTTGCCTTTTCCGACCCCGGACCGCCCCCATGATCCGGGGTGAGCTGCCAGCAGCCGTTGATGACGCGCGCGATGGAATAGCCCGGAGCCAGCTCAATCCGCGCCGCGTCGGTCATTGCTCAGGGCCCGGCAGCGGGACGACCGTGGTTTCGCTGTGACGGAAGGTCGATTTCCCGGTGCGCGTGATGCGGAACCGGGCGCCGCAGTGCGGATCGGGACAGGCGATCTCGGCGTCGGTCGTCATCCAGTCGTTGGGGTGCGTCATCCGCTGCTTGGCGGGCAGCAGGGGCAGGATCGCCGCCAGCGCGTAGAGCGAAAATTTTTGCCCCGCTGGAAACGTCAGGTTCTCGCCCGACAAATCGAAATAGTCGCCCACCCGATGGTCGCACACCATCCGGTCCTGATCGCCCACCACCTCGACCCGCAGGTCCCACAGCTCGAATTCGTCGGCGATCTCCGGTTCGCTCATCATGAAAGCCGGGCCCGCTTCGGGGCCCGGCCGACCTTATCGCTTCAGAATCGGTAGGTCAGCGCCGCGCCGAAGACCCGCGGATGGGGCCGCAGGCGGATTCCGCTGACGCCGAAGTTCTCCTGCGTGCCGGTGTAGTACTCCTCGTCGAACAGGTTCTGGATGTAGCCGGTCAGGCTCAGCCGCTCCCAGTCGTAGCCGGCGCGCAGGTTGACCACCTCGTAGTCCGGGCTCAGATACGGGAACTCGTCCGGACCCACTTCGCGGAACGAGCGTGTCTGCAGGTTGGTCAGACCCTCCACGTCGGAGTACTGGCCGTCGCGCGCGACCAGCTCGCCGCGAATCCACCATTCGTTAGGTCCGGACGGCGCGCGGTATTCGCCAAACAGATTGAACGTGTAATCCGGGGCCTTGGGCAGTTTCAGTCCCTCCAGGTCCACGACGGCACCACCGGTGATCTCGGCCTGCGAGTCGCTGGTGATTTCGGAGTCCATCAGGCCAATCGACCCGCCGATCGTGAAATTGCTGCTGATCAGCGCGACAAACTCGGCCTCGACGCCCTTGGCCTCTGCTTCCTCGACGTTGACGGTCTGTTCAAAATTTGACGACAGATCGCCCGGGGTCAGAAACCGGAACGCCTCGAGCTGCAAATCATCCCAGATCAGATAGAACACCGACGCATTCAGGCGCAGCCGGCGATCCATCAGCTCACTCTTGATCCCCAGCTCGAAATTGGTCAGTTGCTCCTCGTCGAACGACACCGAGAATGCCGGATCGCCGTCTAGGTTGGTCTGATTGCCAACGGAGTTGCCGCCGGCCTTGTAACCCCTGGAGATCACGCCGTACAGGTTGACCTGGTCGGAAGCGGCATAGGCCACCGCCAGCCGCGGTGAAAAATTGGTGAAGGACGAACTGGCAAGCGAGGGCGGACGCGGGAAGTTGACGAAGCTCTCGAAGAATCCCGGTCCTGGCGGGCAGCCGCAGCTCGGCGCGATGCCGAAGGCGACCACCGAGTTGTCGACCTCGTCATCGGTGTAGCGGCCGCCGAAGGTCAAGTCCCACAGATCGTTGACGTGCCAGGTGTAGTCGGCGAACAAGGCCAGGCTCTTCACCTCGAAACTCTTGTCGTTCAACGCCAGACCCAGGCCGGGCGGGAACGGTGGCAGCCAGCCGACGCCGCCTAAGGTTGCCGTGGCCTGACTGGCAATGGCGACGTTGTTCTCCTGGGTTTGCTCGTCATCGGCATACAGCACGCCGACGATCCACTCGCCGCGGTCGTTGCTGCCGGCCAGGCGCAGTTCGGTGCTGAACGACTCGCCCTCGTATGTATTGGTTCGAACCAGCGTGTCGGCGCCGCCGATCAGGTCGTTGTCGAACACCCGGTCCTGGGTGGCGTCGATGAACCCGGTGATCCAGTGCAGGCTAATGTCGTTGGCGAAGCGGTGCTGAACGTTCAGGATACCGACCAGCGTCTCCAGGTCATTCAGCTCCTGCTGATCGTGCGAGAGCGTGTTGCGGTTGTTGGGCCAGAAGCCGGTGCCGGGATCGAGCGCCGCGCTCAAGCCGAAGGAATCGGCGCTGTCGATGTCCAGAATGCCGGACGGGACGTTCTCGTCAGTGCCCTGGCTCTCGTCGTTATAAATAAAGGTGAAGCCGACATTGGTGTCGTCCGATACGTCCCACGAGCCCTTCAGCCTCAGCATCAGGTACTCGTGACCGCTGTCCGGGCTGCCGTTGGGGGTGAACCCGTTTTCGGCGGCGGCCGGACACTCGGCAGCGCTGGCGCCCCGTGCGCAGGCATTCTCCACCAGTCCGCTCGAGTCCTCGTAGTAGAGTACGCCGCGGAGTTTGAAATTGTCCGAGGCCGGCATATTCAGCACGCCGGTTACGTTGAACTGCTCGCCGGCGCTTTCATAGGTCTCGGCGCCCACGCGCAGCGATCCCTCGAACTGGTCGGTGGGCGCGCGCGTGGTCAGGTTCAGGGCGCCGCCGACCGAGTTGCGGCCGAAATAGGTGCCCTG
>JBFGYD010000389.1:0-3240 GCA_041587615.1 Lysobacterales bacterium | reverse complement strand
CCCAGCTCGAGCTGGCTTACGCCTATCACAAGAACTACGAGCCGGACTTGGCGATCTCGACCCTGGACCGGTTTCTGAAAACCTATCCGACCCATCGCCACGTCGACTACGCCTATTATTTGAAGGGGCTGATCAACTTCTCCCGCAACCGCGGCGTGCTGTCGCGGGCGCTGGCGATCGACACCAGCTCCCGGGACCTCGAGTACGCGCGCGATTCGTTTCGCGCGTTTACCCAGCTGCTGCAGCGGTTTCCCGATTCCAAGTACGCGCCAGACGCACGCGAGCGGATGCTTTACCTGCGTAACGAAATGGCCAACGCCGAGATCCAGGTCGCGGATTACTACATGCGGCGCAAAGCCTACGTCGCCGCGGCCAAGCGCGCCAAATACGTGGTGGAGAACTTTCAGGAGGCCCCCCAGACGGCCGACGCGCTGGCCATCATGACCCAGGCCTACGAAAAGCTCGAACTCAACGAGCTGTCCGAGGACGCCTACCGGGTGCTGAAGCTGAACTATCCCGACCACCCCTACATCACCGGACGTTACGAGTCGGAGGGCTGGCTGAAGAAGCTTTGGCCTTTTGATTAGGGGGCGAGTGCTTTTCCGACGTAGACGGCAACGCCAACACGCTTCTTTCGGCTGCGCCGAAAACCGCAAGTCGGCTTATGCCTACCTGATCGTCCGCCGCGGGCTGGATGGGTGGCGTTTCCCCCACCTAGACGGCACAACCCGAGCCAGTTCGCGAACGAGGAGCAACCGACCGCTGGTCGGCCCCGATCAAGCCCGCTCACAAATCAACGAGCCACTAACCGCTGGTCGGCTCAGATCAAGCCCGCTCACGAATCGACGAGCCAATGACCGCTGGTCGGCCCAGATCAAGCCACTTCTCTCGCTGCGCGAAAGCCGTAACTTGCTCTGGGCCTGGCGAGTCGTGCGCCGTGCTTCGCTCCTGCCGCGTCGGCTTCCCTGGCCTGCCCTCATAAATGCGTACTCCGAGCTGATGAGCATGACCTACCCCTTGTCTTGCCTCTTTTCTTATCCGAGTCAGCGCTGAAAGTCCGAACAAGCCACGCCATTCGCTTTCGCCCGAACGGCCAGTCGCCGAAATCTTGGTTTCCTAACTACCCTAAAAAGGGCCTGGCCCTTTTTAGGGAAGCCACCGGTTGGAGATCGGGTAGCGGCGATCGCGGCCGAAGGCGCGGGGCGTGATGCGGATGCCGGGGGCGGACTGGCGCCGCTTGTATTCGTTGAGCTGCACCAGGCGGGCCACCCGGTGCACGGTGTCGGGATCGAAACCGGCGGCGACGATGTCCTCGACCGACTCATCGCGCTCGACGTAGCGCGCCAGGATCTCATCGAGCACGTCGTAGGGCGGCAGCGAGTCCTGATCGACCTGGTTCGGCGCCAGTTCGGCGGTCGGCGGGCGCTCGATGACGCCGGCCGGGATTGCCGGCGAGAGCGTGTTGCGGTATTCGGCCAGTTGGTAAACGCGGGTCTTGACGCAGTCCTTGATCGGCGCGTAGCCCCCGCACATGTCGCCGTACAGCGTGCAGTAGCCAACCGCGAGTTCGCTTTTGTTGCCGGTGGTCAGCACCATCGCGCCGCTCGCGTTCGACCGCGCCATCAACGCCGCGCCGCGGCAGCGCGCCTGCAGGTTTTCACCGCTGACTCCGGGGTCTTGACCGCCAAGGCCCAGGCTCTTCAGGAAGGCCCGATAAGTCGGTTCGATTGAGATCGTCTCCACCTCCACGTCAAGCAGCCGCGCCTGGGCCCGCGCCAGCTCGAGGCTCAGGTCCGACGTGTGACGAGAGGGCAGCATCACCGCCTTGACGTGCTCGGCGCCCAGCGCGTCGACCGCCACCGCCAGGGTCAGGGCCGAATCGATGCCGCCGGAAAGTCCCAGCAGCACCTTTTCGAAACCATTCTTCAGCACGTAGTCCCGGGTGCCGCGGACCAGGGTCTGGTAGATCACGGCGAGCGGATTCTCGGGGCCGTCCGGCTCCCAGTTCAGCGCCCGAACGCCCTCCCGGGAGTACTCGAACGCGAACAGGCCGTCGGCGTAGGCGGGGGTCGGCCCGATCAGGCGCCCGCCCGGTTCGGCCGCGAACGAGCGCCCGTCGAACACCAGCTCGTCCTGACCGCCGACCAGGTTGCCGTAGATGATCGGCTTACCCGAGTCGTTGGCGCGCTCGGTCAGCGCGGCCTCGCGCCGCGCGCGTTTGTCCAGGTGGTACGGGGACGCGTTGGGCACGACGATCAGCTCGCAGCCGTCCTCGGCGGCGCGCAGCGCCGGAAGTTCTTCCCAGATGTCCTCGCAGATCAGGACCCCCACCCGAACCCCGCCTACCTCCACCGTGAGCGCCTCGCGCCCCGGCTCGAAGTAGCGTTTCTCGTCGAAGACGGCGTAGTTGGGCAGCGCCTGCTTCGCGTAGCGGCCAATGACGCGGCCCTCGCGCGCCCAGCTCACCGCGTTGTAGAGGCGGCCATCACGCGCCAGCGGATGGCCGATCAGCGCGTCGGTCCCGCGAACCGCATCGACGACCTCGACCAGAGCTTGATCGCAGCGGCGCAGAAAACCGCGCCGGTACAGCAGGTCCTCGGGCGGATAGCCGGTCAGAGTCAGCTCCGGAAACACGACCAGATCGGGCTCGAGCGCCGCCGCCTCGCCCAGCGCCGAGATCACGCGCTCGGCGTTGCCGGCGACGTCCCCGACCGGGAAGTCGCGCTGCACAACCACGATGTTCAGGCGGCGCATCAAACTACCGCTGTGCTGGCTAAGGGGGTCAGGTTCCATTTTTCAGTCCGAAAAAAGGAACCTGACCCCTTTTCGCGCTGGATACGAGCGAGGGCATAGCCAATTATTGGAGCCTCTCGGCTATCGCCTTGCCAAGATCGGCGGGGGAGCGCACGGTCGTGACCCCGGCGTCGTCCAGGGCCGCGTACTTGGCCTCGGCGGTGCCCTTGCCGCCGGCGATGATGGCGCCGGCGTGCCCCATCCGTTTGCCCTTGGGCGCGGTGACCCCGGCGATGTAACCGACCACCGGCTTGTCGACGTAGTCGCTGATGAACTCGGCCGCTTCCTCTTCCGCGGTGCCGCCGATCTCACCGACCATGATCATGCCCGCGGTGGCCGGATCGTCCTGATAGAGCTTCAGGCAGTCGATGAAATTCATCCCGTGAATCGGGTCACCGCCGATGCCGATGCAGGTGCTCTGGTCGAGCCCCGCCAACGTGGTCTGAT
>JBFGYD010000388.1:0-3257 GCA_041587615.1 Lysobacterales bacterium | reverse complement strand
GGGTGTCGGTGCCGGGAACGATCGATTCGGTGACGACCGCCGCCAGGGACCACAAAAACGACAGCGAACCGGTCAGGCTGACCACGGCCACGCCGAGCTGGCCGAACATCTCCAGACGCTGGAACAACAGCAACAGGCCGAGGCTCGCCAGCGCGGTCAGCGCCAGCAGCGCGATCTTGGGGCTGGTCAGCCGCCACCAAATCTCATGCAGCCACAACCGGAAGACATTGAGCTGGCGTAGAGACGTCTTGCCGTATCTGGGTTTGGAACCCGAGGCGGCAAAAGGCTTCAATCCGGACATCGTCAAGTTCTTGAAGCACTGTCGCCTGATGGTTTGGTAAAAAACCCACCAGGGGGGATCGACGTGTTCGTTCTGCCAGGCGTTGAAATTTACAACAATCCAAGGTCGCCGCGCGTCCTTGGGCCAGCGTTCGAGTTCTTCGGTGGCGTCGGCGTCGGCCAGAAACAGCGCGGCCGGCTCGCCGCGGCGCAGCTCTCGATGCAGAAAAGATTTCGGCCCGACCGGGTGGCCGACCGGGTCGAGCACGCGGGCGATGAAATTGGCGAAAGTCGTTTTGCCGCCGCCCCAGGGCGCGTCCAGATGAAACACGAACCCGGCGCGCGATTTGAGCCGTCGGTCCGGCGACTCGCGGCGGGGCGCCGTTGTCTGCCGAATGTCGTTGTTGCGCAGCCAGACCCGGTGAATGAAACGCGCCAACGAGATTGCCAGCGGTCCGCGATTGAGCAAATCGGTGTCCAGTTCGGCATCGTCCGGCTGGAAATCCGTACGGGTGTCTTCTTTGGGCCCGGTATCGTGTTTGAATATCGGCTCACGGCCAACATCGATCAGCGCCTGGTTGATTCTCGACGCCTGCTCGGGGGTCAGGTCGATGACTGAGCCGCGCCAATTCTTGTCGTTCGGAAACGGAGGGTCCGTGATGGCGTCGTCTCGCGGAATCAGATCATCGACGAAGGTCTCGACGATTTCGGTCTGCAGGCCATCGACCGGCTCGCTGCCGCGCCACCGGATCACGGTCGGCTTCGGCTCGTTGGACACGACCCGGCCGGTGCCGACGATGCCGCCGCGATCTTTCTTTTTCCGATCGATCTGGCGCAGGTACACGACCGGGTCCCCGGGGCGGATCGAGCGGATGTGCTGATGCGATTTCCAATACCAGGTGATCGTCTCGCCGCGGCCGCGCTCGCGCAGCGTGTTGCCGCCCTGTTCGTCCGAGGCGAATTGGCAGATCCAGGCGTTGGGCGCCGGGGGCGGTTCGGTTGCCGGCTCCGGCGTGGCCGCCGCCAGCAATCGCCCAGGGAGTTCGGCCGGGTCGGCGCCGAATTTCTTGAGCCGTTCGGCGAGGACGCCGGCCTCCGGGTCGGCCGCGGCCATCTCGACGATGGCCCGCGCCAGGTTCAGCGGGGTCGGCGAGATGGGGTGGGTTTGGGCGGCGGCGAAGCGCTCGAGCGCGGCGCCGAAGTCCGGATGCAACGGCACGTCGGTCACCGGGTGGGGGTCGATCGGCCGGGTCAGCGCGAGCGCCTTCAGGTACCGCTCCCAGTCCAGCCCCCCCGCGCGCAGCCCGGATTCGATCTGGGGGTCCATTTGCCCAAACACCGCCAGCGCGGTAGAGCGCGTGACCGGGGTCTGGCCGGAATTCCCAAGCGTGAGCCGGTGAGCCTGCGCGGCCGCAAGCCGGCCGATCATCGGCTCGAGATCGGCGTCTTCGAATTCAAAGCCCAGATCCCGCAGATGGCCCTTGAACGAGTTGCTGGCTGCCTGTTTAGACATGAACCGCTCGTACGCTCTGCCGCCACCATACCCTGACCGATCCGTCGGTGCGCTGCAAGCCGCAAACCTATCCACCGGCGATACAATGGGCCTTCGCTAATAGGGAGCGTTCAGCATGGCCGAAGTTGGTTTGTTGACCGATGCGATCAGCCACCACGCCGGACCGCGGGGCGACCAGGCGGCACTGATCTGCGGGCAGCGGATCACGACTTACGCCCAGTTGCAGCGACGCGGGCACCGGGTCGCGCTCGCCCTTCGCGCCGACGGGGTCCGACCTGGGGACCGTGTTGCGGTTCTCGCCGGCAACGACGACCGCTTTTTCGAAATCTGGCACGGGGCGGCGCTGTGCGGTGCGGTGCTGGCCCCGATCAACGCCCGCCTGACCGCGGCAGAGGTCGCTTATATCCTCGCCGACGCCCGCGCGCGCGTACTGGTCGTGGACGCGGCCCACCACGAGCTGGCGGCGACGATCGAGGCAGAAGCCGGGTCCGTCGGGCGGGTCATATCGCTGTCCTCCGGCGATACGCGCTGGCCGGTCTTCGAGGATTGGCGCGACCGCGCGCCGGACCGCTCGATCGAGCACCGCTCTGCGCCGGCCGATACCGTGGTCCAGATGTACACCAGCGGCACCACCGGCCACCCGAAAGGGGTCGAACTGAGCCACGCCAACGTGCTCGCCTGCATCCGCGTCATGATGGGCCGGCAGGCCTGGGCTCCGGGCGAGGTCGCGCTGGTCGCCGCGCCGCTGTTTCATACCGCGGGCAACGCCTGGGGACACTGCGCGCTTCAGTCCGGCGGCACCGCGGTGGTGCTGCAACAACCCTCGCCGCCGGCGATTCTGGACGCGATCCAGCGCCACCGGGTCACACACGGGCTGCTGGTGCCGGCGCTGATCCGGGCGGTGTTGGCCGACCCCAGTTGCCGGGATACCGACTTTTCCCGCCTCAAACGGGTGCTGTACGGGGCCTCGCCGATTCCGCTGGCGCTGCTCGAAGATGCAGTCGCGACTTTCGGCTGCGGGCTGACCCAGGGCTATGGCCTGACCGAGACCGTCGGCCCGGTCGTGTTTCTGATACCCGAGGACCACGACGGGAGCCAGCGAATGACCTCCGGCGGCCGGCCGGTCGAAGGCGCGCGGGTGCGGGTGGTCGATGAACGCGATGCGGACTGCCCGCCCGGGACCGTGGGAGAGGTGCTGCTGAAGTGCCCGCAGTTGATGAAAGGCTACTGGAACAACCCCGAGGCCACCGCCGAGGCGATCCGCGACGGGTGGCTGCACACCGGGGACGCCGGCTATTTCGACGCCGACGGCTATCTCTACATCCACGACCGGATGAAGGACATGATCGTATCCGGTGGCGAGAACGTCTATCCGGCGGAGGTCGAGAGCGCGCTGTCCGGCTGCCCCGGGATCGCCGACGTCGCCGTTATCGGGGTGCCGGACGAACGTTGGGGCGAGGCGGTC
>JBFGYD010000387.1:0-3260 GCA_041587615.1 Lysobacterales bacterium | reverse complement strand
GGCAGCAAGATGCCGTACTTCGACGATTTCCGGGACAACCGGGCTCAGTTCGCCAGCGGCAACGACCTCATTCAGGAGGTCGACCAGTTGGAGGCCGGCTTCAAGTGGGTCACTGACTATTGGAGCCTTTATGCGACCGGATTCTACACCACCGTGGACCCCAGAAATTACGTCGTTATTGCCGGCGTGACGCCGGGGATCCCTCTGGACAACGACTCCATCGGCGTGGAGATCGACGCCAATTACTTCCACGACTCCGGCTTCGCGGTCAATTTCAACGCGACACTGCAGGACACGACGGTTAACGATGACGCGGGGCCCCCGCCCGCCGGGTTCGACGGCAACGCTGAGCAGCGCCAACCCGACTGGCAGTTGCGCGTGAGCCCGAGCTACGAGTTCGAGATGGGTCCGAGCGACGTCACCGTTTACGGCACGTTGAGCGCCGTCGACGACCGGTTCAGCGATCCGGGCAACACCGTGGTCCTGGACAGCTACGAGAAAGTGGACCTCGGCGCCATCGTCACCTACAACGAGCGCTTGAGTTTTCAGCTCTCGATCGACAACCTGACCGATGAGGAAGGCGTGACCGAGGGCGACCCGCGCAACCCCGAGCAACCGAACGGGCGTTTCATCATGCCGCGCTCCATCAAGTTCAGCGTGGGCTACTCCTTCTAACACTTTTGTCGGCAGTTAGCCGAATGAGCTGGTCCCCCTCGTGGGGGACCGGCTTTTATTGTACCCGCACGCCGGGACGATGAGCCGATGATCGACTGGCTCATCGTCATCGGGTTTGTCGCTTACAGTATCTGGATCGGGCTGCGCTCGCGCGCCCAGTCGTCGAAGAACCTGACCGAGTATTTTTTGGCCGGGCGCTCGGTCAAGGGCTGGCGGTCCGGGTTCAGCATGGCCGCGACCCAGTTCGCCGCCGACACGCCGCTGCTGGTCATGGGGCTGCTCGCCGTCGGCGGCGCGTTCTCGCTCTGGCGGCTGTGGATCTACGGGCTGGCGTTCCTGCTGATGGGGTTCATCCTCGGGGCCGCCTGGCGGCGCGCCGGAGTGCTGACCGACGCCGAGCTGACGATGACGCGCTACAGCAGCAAAGGCGCGCTGACCCTGCGTGCGCTCAAGGGCATCTACTACGGCACCGTCACCAACTGCGTCGGCATTGCGCTGGTGCTGGTGGCCGCGGTACGCATCTTCGAGGTGTTCCTGCTGTGGCACCAGTGGCTCCCGCCAGCGATCTACGCGCCGGTTTTTTCACTGGTGACCGCCAGCGGCATCGATCTGAGTTCCGGGGTGTCCGGGGTCGATTCGCAGATCGCGACCGCGAACAATGTCGTCAGCATCACCCTGATGCTGGTGTTCGTGGGCTTCTACTCAACCGCCGGCGGCCTGCGCAGCGTGATCTCGACCGACGTCATGCAGCTTATATTGATGATGGGCGGCACCGCGGCCTATGCGTGGGTGTCGGTCAGCGCCGCCGGCGGGCTCGGCGTAATGCCGGAGCGGCTCGAGGCCCTGTATGGCGCCGAGACCGCGAACCGTTTCTTGAGCTTTTCGCCGACCCTGGAACAGGCATGGGTGCCGTTCGTCGTGGTGATCTCGCTGCAGTGGTTCTATCAGGCCTCGAGCGACGGCACCGGCTATCTCGCCCAGCGCACGATGGCCTGCGCCGACGATCGCGAGGCGCGGGTAGCCGCGGTCACGTTCACGTTGACCCAAATCGTCGTGCGCAGCCTGCTGTGGCTGCTGACCGGAATCGCACTGCTGATCGTGTTTCCGTTCGACGCCACCCAAGCGGTCAGCGATCAGTTCATCGGCGGCCGCGAGCTGATGTTCGTCAAGGGGATCGACGAGTTGCTGCCGGTCGGGATCCGCGGGCTGATGCTGACCGGGATGCTCGCCGCGCTGGCCTCGACCGTCAGCACGCATCTCAACTGGGGCGCCAGCTACTGGAGCAACGACCTGTACGCCGGAGTTTGGGTCGAGAAAATCCGCCGCCGAAAAGCCTCACAGCATGAGTTGGTGGTGGTCGCGAAGATCTCCAACGTCGTGATCATCTCGATCGCGCTGATCATCATGGCCAACCTCGGCTCGATCCAAAACGCGTGGCTGATCACCTTGTTGTTCGGCGCCGGTACCGGTGCCGTGCTGGTGCTGCGCTGGCTGTGGGAGCGGATCAACCTTTACTGCGAGATCGTCTCGATCGTCGTGTCGCTGATCGCCGCCCCGCTGCTGCTGCTGCTGGTCGATCAGGAGTGGGTTCGCCTGGCGATGATGGCCGGCATCTCCACGCTTGCCGTCGTGCTGGCCGCATTTTTGTTGCCCGCCACCAGACCGGCCCATCTTCTCGCCTTCTATACCCGGGTCAACCCGCCGGGATGGTGGCCGAATACGGCCGCCGCCGCCGGCGAGGATCGCCTGGCGCCGCTCAGGCGACTGCGCCACGGCCTGGCCTTGCTGGTCACCTGCGCGACCAGCGTTTACTGCTGGCTGGTCGGCTTCGGCAAGCTGCTGCTGCAGCCCGACGGGCGCTTGGTTGGAATCTCGCTGATCGTTTTGGGTGGCGCGGCGGCCGCGCACTGGCTGCGGGCGCTGCGGAAAAGCTAACCCGCATATCGTATGAGTTTTACCGGGCGGTGATTTCCAGCTCGACATCGCCGCGCGTGCCGTCGATCCGCGCGTCGACCCCATGCCGGCCGCGCGACAGGGTCAGGTCCATCCCGGCCGTCCCGAGGCGCAGATTTCTCAGCCGCAGCCATTCCAACCCGGCGGGCAAACGCGGCCGGTCGAGCCTGATTGCGTTGCGCGCCGGATCGAACGCGATGCCCAGCATCGCGCCAAGCATCGCCAGCGGGGCCGCCGCGGCCCAGGCCTGCGGCGCGCAGGCGTGCGGATACGGAACCGGACCGGCGCCGCCCGCGCGCCGGTCGCCGCAGTAGAGTTCCGGCAGGCGGCGGGATTCAAAGAACGCCGAGGCCTCCCAGAGAGCCTCGAACAGGCGGTCGATCGCGCTGCTAAACCCATAGCGGGCCAACCCCAGCGCGATCAGCGCGTTGTCATGCGGCCAAATCGAGCCGTTGTGGTATGAGCGCGGGTCATAGCGCGCCTCGCCGGCGGCCACGGTGCGAACCCCCCAGCCCGAGAAGAACCCGGGCCCGCGCAACAGTTCCGCGACCTGAGCGGCGCGCTCGGGCACGACAATCCCGGCCAGCAGCAGGTGCCCCTGATTGGACGCGCGTACCTCGCAGCGGCGCTTG
>JBFGYD010000386.1:0-3275 GCA_041587615.1 Lysobacterales bacterium | reverse complement strand
TGTGCGGCCAGTTCTGCATGTATTCCTTGATCCGACCGCGATCGGCCAGCGATACGTAGAAGCCCCGGGGAGTCCGGAAGATGTGCTGAAACTCCTGGCACGCCTTGCCGACGGTCGGCGTGTAGATCAACGGCATCATCTCCTCGATGTGGTTCATCACGACGCGGTAGAACAGCGTTTCGTTGCGGTCCTGCAGCGCGACCAGGTACAGGTAACGCTCCAAATCGGTTGGCTTGCGGCGGATGTTGCCCAGCACGCGCAGCTCCTGCTCCGCCGGCGAGTGGACCCGCGCCGGCAGCAGTCCCTTGAGCTTCAGGAAATCGCGCTCGGCGTCGGTGTACGCGGTGCCCTTGTTGCGCACCGGGTCGTGCAGAATTTTGACGCCTCGGTAAAGATCGAACGGGGTTTGGTCGTTCATGGCTTCGTTCCGAAACGTGGCCACGTCAGCTTCGGTATCTATCAAGATACGGCGGCGGACGCGGGTTCGGAATGCTGGATTTCACGTAGCCGCATGGCCTGGACGCCGTCAATGACCGCGCGTGATCGCAACGGCGACGAAGCCCGCGCGGTGTAAAATTGCGCAACCCCTTCACTACTTCGAGGGCCAGCAGGTCTGGCTGCTCGGCCAGACCCCGCTGATCGACGGCCGGGCCGAGGTGACGATGAGTATCTACTCGGGCGCGGAATTCTCACCCGCGTTTCCGCAGCCGACGTGCTCAGCGCGGCCTGGGCACGGTCTCGGTCGAATTCACCGGTCCCGACCACGCCCGCGCCGACTGGACCAGCATGGTGGACCGCTATGACCCGGGCGACATCGATCTCGTGCGCCTGACCCGACTGGCGGGTCACGGGTGCGGCGGCTAGCCAGCATGTTGCACGAGTTCCGCTAGGCGATGGCTATTTACTGAGCCCGTTCAATCGGTTGCGAGTTCGACCGAAGGCACTCGGCGTTCAGCGGGCGTTCATCCTGGGTTCAGAGCCGGTTCAGCGGCGCTGTCGTAGCCTGAATTCGCACGGTGAGGGTCCGTGCGATGAATTGGAGGATGCCGACATGCGAACCCTGATGACGACTCTGATATTGACACTGGCCGCCATCACCACGGCTCACGCCGGCGGCGGATACGTCTACGACGGCTATGAAAACATCGCCCGTCGCGCCCACGTGCTGGAGGACGCCGCCCGCCACTTCCACCGGCAGTTGAAGCACGACGTCGGCCGCCACCACATGACCCGGGACGCCAAACGCCTGGCCAAGGCGGCGCGTCATTTCCACCGCCAGGTCGAGCGGGGCGGCAGCTACCGCCACCTCCGCAACGACTACCAGGAACTCGCGCGCGCGTACGGCCACGTTCGATACGAATTCGCGGGACGGCACGGACTGCACCATGACCGCCATTTCCGGGCCGATTTCCGCGCGGTCGAGCACGCGTTTTACGAACTCAACCGCGCCATCCGTTATGCAGAGCACCGCTATTCGTCCCATCGGCGCCACGAGCGGCACGGTTGGGATTACGACCGCGACGACCGCCGTTACGCCCGCCGTTCGGACCTCGAAATCGTGTTGGAGGCCCTGTTCGGCTTCTGATGTCCTCCAACAGTGACGAGGCCGGCGCGGCACCAGGCCGCGCCGGCTTCGCTTTTTTTGGTCAGCCTTTCTTGCGCCCGAACACGCGTCGGGCGATCAGGGTCGCTCCCAGCAGCAGGCCAATCCCAAGCGCCAGCGCCGACGGTGGGCCAGCGGCAGCGCCGAGGCGACCGATTGCGACGAGCGCGATGATTGCTCCCAGTCCCACCAGGCCATAGGCGAACGGGTTGCGCTGTGGTGGCCTGGCGCGGGCCAGCAGGACGATGCCGCCCCAGACCATGACGACGGCCAGCAGGCTCAGCCAGGCGCCGGCCAGACGCGCGGACTCATCCACATAGCGCAGCGAGAAATGCGCGTCCTCGGCGGCCTGGTTCGCGTACAGCTTGGCGAAGCGAAACTTGAGCCCCTGGGTCGGCAGATCGAGCTTGAGCGGTTCGCCGCCGGCGATGCCGCCGGCGCCGGCGCGCAAAAGGTCCAGAGAAGCGTCCTTGACCGCGGCGACCACGGCGTGGGCGATCAGATCCATGTTGGACTCAGGCCTGGCGTAGCGCGGTCCGTGGGGCACGAAGACCTCCCAGTCGGTGTGGGTCACGATCATGTCGGGCCGCGGCAGGCGCCCGGACACGGTGCCGAAATGGTCCATCGCTTCCCCGGGCGTGGCGTAGATCAGCTCGACCGGAAACGCCGTCGATGAGTTGACCATCTTGATCAGCACGTCGCGCGGTCCGGCGTCCTCGCCGCCCGCGAACGCCGGTTTCTGCGGCCTCCCGTTGACGAACGCCGACCAGATGGTCGCGTCGGCCGGCAGCGACAGGCGCAGGAACTGGCGCCGGCTGTTGCGCACGTTGTAAACGGCGCGGGTCACCGCGAGCCCGTCGCGCGTGTACAGCGTCTGGTAGCGGGCCGCGTCGATCGCGGCGACCTGGACGTCGATTTCCTCGTGCCGGGTGATGGTCAGCCCCAACAGGATCGGCTGCTCGGTGCGCACGTATTTGTAGGCCAGCAGAATCGGGTTGGTCGTCTTCAGGATCAACTGCCGCGGCAGCTCGTTGATTTCCAGCGACGAGAGCTGCTCGACCCGGCCGGGCTGGACCTCGAGCGCGGCCAGCGCTTCGATCGCGACCCGGCCGTGCTCGACGTCGGCGCCTTCGACCTCGACCCAGGGCACCTCGGTCTCGGCGCTGCCGTCGAGCATGATGCGCTCGTAGTTGAGTTCGATGCGGAATTGACCGTCGAGCTCCTGGGTGAACTCGATGACGACCCGCTGCGCCTCGCCGTCCGGCGAGATCGCGTGGTTGCGGATCGACGGACCGTTGACCCCGAGCAGGTTCAGATCGCCCGGCAGGGTCAGCGTCAGCTCTCGCAGGACCCCGGACTTGACGTCTGCTTCGATGCTCACCGCGCCTTTCAGCGTCACCTCGCCGATCGAAATCAGGGTGTCGATCTGGGCGTTGAACTTGCCCTGGCGGCGCTCCGGCGTCACCGGGCGAACGCTGAGCCGCGCGCCCTCGCCGTGGTATTTGTAGGTGTGGGAGACGGTGTGGGAAAGCTGGTTGCGGAAAAACGCGGGCAACTGGTTCTCGCCGACCTCGGCCATTTCGGTATGTGCCTCCGGCGCCAGCGCCAGATCGGGCCCTGACAGCAGCGCCAGCATGCCGTTCTGGCGCGCGACGCCGGAAGCGCGCAGCAG
>JBFGYD010000385.1:0-3291 GCA_041587615.1 Lysobacterales bacterium | reverse complement strand
GCTGGACGAACTGGTGGCTGAAAACGCGGCCGCCGGACGGCTCGAATTCACCACCGACGCGGCCCGCGCGGTGGGTCATGGCGAATTCCAGTTCATCGCCGTAGGCACGCCGCCGGACGAGGACGGTAGCGCCGATTTGAAGCACGTGCTCGAGGTCGCGGCGACCATCGGTGCTGAGATGAAAGAGCCCAAGCTGGTGATCAACAAATCGACCGTGCCGGTCGGGACCTCGGAACAAGTCGGCGACGCGATCGCCCGCGAGCAGCGCCGGCGCGGAGTCGACATCGACTTCACGGTGATCTCCAATCCCGAATTTCTCAAAGAAGGGGCCGCGGTCGAGGACTGCATGAAGCCCGATCGGATCGTGATCGGTGGCGACGACCCCCACGCGCTGGAGCGGCTCAAGGAACTGTACGCGCCGTTCAACCGCAACCACGAAAGAATCATCCAAATGGACGCGCGCTCCGCGGAGCTGACCAAGTACGCGGCCAACGCGATGCTTGCCACCAAGATCAGCTTCATCAACGAGATGGCCAACCTGGCCGAGCGGCTCGGCGCCGACATCGAGGACGTGCGCCTCGGGATCGGCTCGGACCCGCGCATCGGGTTCGAGTTCATTTATCCGGGCTGTGGTTATGGCGGCTCCTGTTTTCCCAAAGACGTCAAGGCGCTGGTCCGCACCGCGCATGAACGGGGCTACGATGCACGCATCCTGAAGGCGGTCGAGGCGGTCAACGCCGATCAGAAGCGCAGTCTGCTGGACAAGATCACGCGCCATTTTGGAGCCGATCTGAGCGGGCGGACGTTCGCGCTATGGGGGCTGTCATTCAAGCCCAACACCGACGATGTGCGCGAGGCATCCAGCCTGACCCTGATCGCCGGGCTGCTGGCCGCCGGGGCCGCGGTCCGCGCGTACGATCCCCAGGCCGCCTCGGAGGCCCGAAGAGTGCTCGGTTCGCGCCCCGGCCTCGAACTGGCTCGGGAGCAGAACGAGGTGCTGACCGGCGCCGACGCGCTGGTCGTGGTCACCGAGTGGAAAAGCTTCTGGAGTCCTGATTTCGGCAAAATCGCCGCGGCTCTCAAGCAACCGGTGATTTTCGACGGGCGCAACATCTACGCCCCGGAAAAATTGACCGCGATGGGTTTTACCTATTACGGCATCGGCCGCGGACACAGCCTGCGCCGCGACGAGGCGCAGCGCCGGCGGTCGGCCCGCGCGGGCGCATGATGGGCAGGTCGAACTATCACGCGAGGCAGCGGGTGCTCGTCACCGGTGGCGCCGGATTCCTCGGATCCCACCTGTGCGACCGTCTGCTCAACGACGGCGCCGACGTATTGTGCGCGGACAATTTCTTTACCGGCACCAAACGGAACATCGCGCACCTGCTGGGCCACCCGCGCTTCGAACTGCTCCGCCACGACGTGACCTTTCCGCTGTACGTCGAGGTCGACCAGATCTACAACCTGGCCTGTCCGGCCTCGCCGATCCACTACCAGCACGACCCGGTGCAGACCACCAAGACCTCGGTCCACGGCGCGATCAACATGCTCGGGCTGGCCAAACGTCTGGGGATTCCGATCCTGCAGGCCTCGACCAGCGAGGTTTACGGCGACCCCGACGTCCATCCACAAACCGAGGACTACTGGGGCCACGTCAATCCGATCGGTGAGCGGGCCTGTTACGACGAGGGCAAACGCTGCGCCGAAACCCTGTTTTTCGATTACCACCGCCAGCTCCAGCTGCCGATCAAAGTCGCGCGAATCTTTAATACGTACGGGCCGCGGATGCACCCCGCGGACGGCCGGGTGGTGTCGAATTTCATTGTCCAGGCTCTCGAGGGTAAACCGCTGACGCTGTTCGGCGACGGCAGCCAGACGCGCTCGTTCTGCTACGTCGACGACCTGGTCGACGGGCTGGTGAGGCTGATGGGAACGGCCCCGGAGGTCACGGGCCCGGTCAACCTGGGCAACCCGAACGAATTCACGATCCGGGCCCTGGCCGAGACCGTCATCGAGCTGACCGGCTCGGCATCCGAGATCGAACTCAGGCCTTTGCCGGCCGACGACCCGGTCCAGCGCCAGCCCGACATCGGCCTGGCCAAGTCGCTGCTCGACTGGGCGCCGACGGTCGAGCTCGGGGCGGGACTCGAGCGCACGATTGCGTACTTCCGCGAACTGACGGGCGCCGGCGGGGATCCCTGAAATGGCGCGGGTCGTGCTCGTCACCGGGGGCGCAGGTTACGTCGGCTCCCACGCGTGCAAAGCGCTGGCGCGCGCCGGATATACCCCGATCAGCGTCGACAACCTGTCCCGCGGCAACCGCTGGGCGGTCAAATGGGGGCCGCTGATCAACGCCAATATCGGCGACCCCGCGGCTCTGGACCGGGTCATCCTGACCCATCAACCGGAGGCGGTGCTGCACTTCGCCGCGTTCGCCTACGTGGGTGAATCGGTGCGCGAGCCGGCGCTGTATTACCGTAACAACGTGATCGGGACGCTGACCCTGCTCGAGTGTATGCGCCGCCATCACGTGGACAAGATCGTGTTTTCATCGAGCTGCGCCACCTACGGATTGCCGCGCAAGCTGCCAATCCCGGAGCGCCACCCGCAGCTCCCGATCAATCCCTATGGCCGGACCAAGCTGGCGATCGAGAGCGCGCTGCGTGACTTTGCCCAGGCCTATGGGCTGAAATCGGTCTCGCTGCGTTATTTCAACGCCGCCGGCGCCGATGAGGACGGCGAAATCGGGGAACTGCACAAGCCCGAAACCCATGTGATCCCGCTGGCGCTGGAGGCGGCCGCCGGGGTGGTTTCGGGGTTTACCATCAACGGTCGCGAGCACGAGACCCCCGACGGAACCTGCATCCGCGACTACATCCATGTCGACGACCTGGCGCGCGCCCATGTGCTGGCGCTGGAGGCCCTGGAAGGCGGTCACGGCGCGCACGCTTACAATCTCGGCACCGGCAGCGGGTTTTCGGTCCAGCAAGTGGTTGACACGGTCAAGAAAGTCACCGGCAAGGACTTCAAGGTCGACTACGGCCCGGCGCGGCGAGGCGACCCCCCGGTGCTGGTGGCCGACGCCACGCTCGCCCGCAACCGGCTCCAGTGGCGGCCGAAATTCAACGACCTGGAACCGATCGTGCGCAGCGCCTGGCGCTGGACCCGGCGCCGGCTGGAGCATCCGCAGAGCTATTCATAGTCAAACGTCCAGATCGGACATCCATGTCCAACTGCACGACGGGGCCTGAAAATGCGATTTCCAGGCCCTTTACATCGCGGCGGCCCGTG
>JBFGYD010000384.1:0-3302 GCA_041587615.1 Lysobacterales bacterium | reverse complement strand
CGGTCGATCAGGATGAACCCCGGTTCGGCAAAATCGTAGGTAGAACTCATGATCATGTCCCACAGCCCACGCGCGCGGACCGTGTGATAGACCTTGCAGCCGACCAGACCGTCATCGTTGACGACGTAGCCGTTGCTGGTCGGCCATTCCCGCCACACCACCTGGCTTGGATCGTTCAGGTCGACGTCCTCGGCCTCCGACTCGAGGATCGGAAACACCAGCGGCCATGGATGATCTTTGGTGACCGCATCGATGAACTCATCGGTGATCAGCAGCGACAGGTTGAACTGGCGCAGGCGGCCGCTCTCGCGCTTGGCGCGGATGAACTCACGGACGTCGGGATGGGCCACGTCGATGGTGGCCATCTGAGCGCCGCGCCGGCCGCCGGCCGAGGACACGGTGAAGCACATATTGTCGTAGATGTCCATGAACGAAAGCGGCCCCGAGGTGTAGGCGCCGGCGCCGGACACATAAGCGCCGCGCGGGCGCAGGGTCGAGAATTCATAGCCGATGCCGCACCCGGCCTTCAGCGTCAGGCCGGCCTCGTGGACTCTCTTGAGGATGCCGTCCATCGAGTCGCTAATCGTGCCCGACACCGTGCAGTTGATGGTCGAGGTCGCCGGCTTGTGCTCGAGCGCTCCGGCGTTGGAGGTGATTCGGCCAGCCGGGATCACGCCGCGCCGCAGCGCCCATAGAAAACGCTCGTTCCAGTAAGCGCGTTTGTCCTCGCTGGGCTCGGCGGCGGCCAGCGCCTCGGCCACCCTTCGGTAGGTATCGTCGATGGTATCGTCGACGACGTCGCCGGTCTTGGTCTTGAGGCGGTATTTCTTGTCCCAGATGTCCAGCGACGCCTGCTGGAACGGTATTTCGGTCACGCTGTTGGGCACGGCTTCCAAGCGTACACTGCTCATTCGACTGCTTCCCCTCTCGGCGCCGCGGCACCACAAAATCTAGCCTTTCGCATTGGTCGAGCACACAAGATGTAGTGTGTCGGGAGGCTCAGACTAAACCCATGTCAGAGGAAAGTCAAATAAACTTATCTTATTAAATATCAATAAGTTATGAAATTTTCCAAGAAATTCAATTAATTAACAATCGGACCCCGACCAAAGATCAAAGGCTTAGCCGGGTTTGCCATTTTCGAGCCGTAGTGCGGGCGCCGATGAGGGTCGCGGCGGAGCGAAGCCAAGGCTGTATATTATCGTCTCGCGTGTTAAATTCAGAGCGGCATTATCCCAGGATCGCCGCCCCAGCGGCAGGAGTTGACCGACCATGCGCAACGCGACGGCAGGCAAGTCGGCGCCGGCTGCCCTGCTGCGAGGGATCGGCAAGATTCTGCTGGTCTTCGTGCTGCTCGGAAGCTGGGCCGGCTCGGCCGCCGGTCAGAACCTGCTTTACGCCGGAGACATCGTCAGTACCCGCGCGTTCATGGCCGACCTGATTGCCCTGTACGAGGCGCGTGGCAAACCGCAGATCGGCCTCGAGTTGACCAGCTCGACCAGCGCCATCCGCCGCGCCGCCAGCGGTGGCGTCGAAATGGGAGGAACCTCGCGGGCGGCGCGTGCCACCGACCGCCAGGAGCGGCGCGCCACCGTCTACCCGATCGTCTGGGATGCGCTGGTCGTCATCGTCCACCCCACCAACGGGCTCAACAACATTTCGCTGCCACAGCTACGCGACCTTTATCTGGGCAGAATCACCAACTGGCAACAGCTCGGCGGTAACGATCACCCGATCGAGGTGCTGATCCACCAAGATCCGCTGGAGGGCATCGATTACAATCTGGCCGAACTCCTGATGGGCGATCCCGGCGCGTCGCTGGCGCACAGCCGTACCCTCGCCAACACCGAGGAACTGGAGACCGCGGTGGAAAGCGGACCCTGGGCGCTGGCCGTGACCACTTATTCCAGCGCCCGCAAGCGACAGGTGAAGCTGCTCGCGGTCGAGGGCCGCGCCGCGTCGGTACCGGCGATTCAGAACGGCGATTATCTGCTCTATATCCCGCTGTATCTGGCGGTGCGCGAGGACAGTCGCAAGCGCCGCGAGGTGCGCGAGTTCGTCCGTTTCGCCACTACCCCCGAGGCTAAGCGCGTGCTGCGGCGCAACGGGGTCGTGCCCTACGCCGACGGCCTGGCGCTGACCTCCAAACAACTGGAACGGGCCGACATGCTCAACGGGCTGCGGGCGGGCGATTGAGCCTGCTGGACAGCACACTAGAGGTCAAAGCCGTCACCTTCGACCTGGACGACACGCTGTGGCCGATCGCCCCGGCCATCGCGCGCGCCGAGCGGCGGCTGCACGATTGGTTGCGGCGGCGCTTTCCGGCCGTTGCGGCCCGCTATTCGACTCGGGACTTGATGGATTTCAGGGAACGGGCGGTAATCGACCATCCGGAAGTGGCGCACGATTACTCGGCGCTGCGCCGGCTCGCTCTGCGCCACGCGATGGCGCCGCTGGGCCTGACCGAACACGATGTCGAGGAGGCGTTTCAGGTTTTTTTCGCCGCCCGCAACGAGGTCGATCTGTATGCCGAGGTGCCCTCGGCGCTCGACCGCCTCGGCCGCCGCTACCGGCTGGCGAGCATTTCCAACGGCAACGCCAGCCTCGCCGCGATCGGTCTCGGAGACCATTTCGAACTCAGCGTCAGCGCCCGAGATGCCGGGGCGTCCAAGCCAGCGCCGGAGATTTTCGTGCTCGCCCTCGAGCGCCTCGGCCTCGAGCCGCATGAAGTCGTTCACGTTGGCGACGATCTGGAGCTGGACGTGGCCGGGGCGATGGCCGCCGGCATGCACGCGGTCTGGGTCAACCGTTCGGGGCGGTCCGCGGACGCTTCTCCCGTGGCGATGATCCGAGGTCTCGACGAGCTGCCCGCACTGCTGGCGGACTAACCCGCAGATTGCATGAGTTGCACTCGGAGTCGTCGGTTTGCTGAGCCTGATCAAAGGCCTAAATGAATACTTCGACTCTGGTGCAAGCCGCAATCCCTGGAACGGGCGACACCGCCAAGCCATTTCTTGCCTGCGGCAAACCGTAACTCGGCTTGTCCCTGCCCCTGCCGGTTTGTCGACGGATTGCACGGCGGAGCCAGCGGCAACGACAGGCCGCTTCTTTGCCAACGGCAAAACCGCAACTCGGCATTTGCCTGCGCTATCCCCCGGCGGACGATCGGCCAAGCTCCACTCGTGGAATTCGCCGACCTTAAACCGCAGGAGCGGTTTGAACTGCCGAAGGCAGGCCCGAAGGGCGGAGGGCAGGATGCCCGGAGTAATTCCGGCAACTCGTGCAATATCCAGGCTAGCGCT
>JBFGYD010000383.1:0-3309 GCA_041587615.1 Lysobacterales bacterium | reverse complement strand
CAGCCGCGCGCGGCCGCGGGGGTCATTATACCCTCGGCGCCCTCGTTCGCGGGGTCCAGCCGCGCGCCGATCAGCGACGCGAAGGTGGTGGCGAAATCGGCCGCCACCCGCGCCAGGTCGTCCGGCCCGTCCAGGTCGGCAACCTGGGTGAGCAACTGTCCCCGGTAGCCGCACGGGTTGATCCGCTCGAACGGCGAAAGATCCATGGCCACGTTGAACGCCAGGCCGTGAAATGAGCAACCGCGGCGGACCCGCAATCCGAGCGAGGCAATTTTTTTCTCTCCCACGTACACGCCCGGCGCTCCCGCACGCCGCGCCGCGTCAATTCCATAGCCGGCCAGCACCCGAATCACCGCTTCTTCGAGACGCATCACCAGCGTCTTGACGCTGAGCTTGCGGCGGGTCAGGTCCAGCAGCGGGTAGGCCACGAGCTGGCCTGGGCCGTGGTAGGTGACCTGTCCGCCGCGATCGACCTGAATGACCGGGATCTCGCCCGGATCGAGGACGTGCTCCATGCGCCCCGCCTGGCCCAGGGTAAACACGCTCGGATGCTCCACCAGCCACAGCTCGTCAGCGGTCGCTTCGTCCCGGGCGTCGGTGAAGGCCTGCATCCGCCGCCACACCGCCCGGTAGTCCTCGCACCCAAGCTGGCGTACCAGCAGCGGTAATCGGACTTGGGCGCCGGAATCGATCACAGGGTCCACAGCACCGGCTTCGCGTCGGCCAGGTCGCGATAAACGCGCTCGAGCTGCTGCCGCGAGTCGATGCGCACGGTCACGGTGACCGACTGGAACTTGCCCCCGCTGGAGCGCCTGATCCGCACCTGCTCATCGCCGATCCGACCGGCATGGGCGGCGACGATCTCGCGGACCAGATCCGCGAACGCGCCACCGGCGGCACCCATTGCCTTGATCGGCAGCTCGCACGGAAACTCGAGGCCGGGGGCCTCCGTGCCCGCCGCCATCGGCCTGCTATTGTTCGTCTTCGTCATGGAACCACAGCGCGATGCTGTCGGTCAGTCGATGCCAGAAGCCGCCTTCGGGAACGGCCTCCAGCGCCAGCAACGCGACCGTCGCCTGCACCTCCTCGCCCAGCATCACGCGCAGCCGACCCAGCTCGGCCGCCTCCGGGATCGGCGCGGTCAATATCGGCTGGATGTCGGTTTCGGCCCGCAGCGCGTCGTACTGACCACGCGGGATGGTCACGTAAAGATCGCCCTCGATGCCGAGCGGAATCTGCTCGGCGGCGCCCTTCCAGACCTGCGCCTGGCGCAGTTCCTCGCCGGCTGAGTAGAGCCGATGGGTCTCAAAAAAACGAAAACCGTAGTTCAGCAGCTTCTGGGTTTCGTCGGCGCGGGTCTTCTCGTTGTCCGAACCCATGATCACGCTGATCAGCCGCATCCCGCCCCGCTTGGCCGAAGCCGCCAGGCAGTAGCCGGCGTTTTGCGTGTGGCCGGTTTTGAGACCGTCCACGGCCGGGTCGCGCCACAGCAGGTTGTTGCGGTTGTGCTGGCGGATGCCGTTGTAGGTGAACTCTTTCTCCGAGTACCAGCGGTAGTAGTCCGGAAATCTCCGGATCAACGCGGCCGACAGGGTGGCGACGTCGCGCGCCGTGGTGTAATGGTCGGGATGCGGCAGCCCGGTGGAGTTTTCGAAGTTGGTGCCGGTCAGCCCGAGCGTCTGCCCGTACTGGTTCATCAGGCTGGCGAAGACCTCCTCGCTGCCGGCGATGTGCTCGGCCAGCGCGATGCTGGCGTCGTTACCGGACTGGATGATCACGCCCTTCAGGAGTTCGCCCACGCTGACCTTGGTATCGACCTCGATGAACATCTCCGAGCCCTCGACGCGCCAGGCTTTTTCGCTGACCGGCACCAGCTCTTCGAGGCTCATGTTGCCGTTGCGCAACTCCTCGAACGCGAGATAAGAGGTCATCAGCTTGGTCAGGCTGGCCGGCTCCAGGCGCTCGTCGGGGTTGCTCGAGGCCAGTACCTTGCCGCTGTCGTAATCCACCAGCAGGTAGCTGCGGGCACCGATCTGCGGTGCCGCCGGCACCGGCAGGGCCGCGGCCCAACCCTCGCCGAGCAGCGCCAGCGCGAGCAGGCAGCTTTTGAATAGATCCGTCATATTATTCGAACACCACCCGGGAGCGCTCCAGGCCGAGTCGCGCCACCCGCGCGGCCAGCGCCTCGGCCGCGTCCTCGTCGGCCAGCGGTCCGATCCGGACCCGGTGGATGACGCGGCCGACGTCGTCCTCGCCGGTGTAGACGAACCCCCGCTCGATGTTGTCGGCTCTCAGCCGCTGGAGCAGGGCCAGCGCGTTGTCGCGCTCGCTGAAGGCCCCGATCTGAAGGTAGACGTTGTCGGCGTGGTCAACGTCCGGGCGCTCCTCGATCCCTGCCGGCGTCAGTGCTCGCACCTCGACCAGCGCGGTGCCGGCGTCGATCATGCCCAGTTTCTTGGCGGCCGCATAAGACAGGTCGATGATCCGGTCGTCCTTGAACGGCCCGCGATCGTTGACCCGCACCGTGACCTCGCGCCCGTTGGCGAGATTGGTCACCCGCACGTAGCTCGGCAGCGGCAGCGTCCGGTGGGCGGCGCTGAACTCGTGCATGTCGAAGACCTCCTCGTTCGAGGTCGGCCGGCCGTGAAACTCCTCGCCGTACCACGAGGCGCGCCCGGTTTCGACGTAGCCCTCGGCACGCGGCAGCACCGAATAGCTGCGGCCCTTGACGCGATATGGAGATTGATTGCCCTTCTTGCTCAACGGTTCGACGGCCACCGTCGGCTCGGGCGCCGGCGTGTCCTGCGCTACCGGCTCTTCGGCCGGCGGCGACGCACACGCTGCCAGCCCTGCCGCGATCGCGATGACGGCGACTTTAGCCTGCATAACTCACCACCCTCCTACTGCGACACCCCAATTGGCGCGCCCTGACCGGCGTTCGCTCGGTCGGAGTGCTCGACATAGTGTCAACTATGCCTGCGCGATCCTCGGTCGCGAACGCCGCCCATGCCGCACCCTTGAGCCGTCTCGCTACAAACGGTGGTGAGTTATGCAGGCAAGATATCAATTTCACGGTCCTTTCTCCTTCTCGACCCCGGCCGCCAGCGCCTCGCTGAGCTGGTGCACCGCCAGCGAGTAAAGCGCGCTGTGATTGTAGCGGCTGATGACATAAAAATTGTGAAAGCCCAGCCAGAACTCCGGACCCTGCTCGCCCTCGAGCTCGATCAGCGTGGCCAGATCATGTTCGTCCGCGGCGCCGCTCGGGCGATAACCCCATTCCACGAACTGGGCCAACGGATAGCTCGGCTT
>JBFGYD010000382.1:0-3321 GCA_041587615.1 Lysobacterales bacterium | reverse complement strand
CGCGCGCGGCCTCCAGCGCCACGCGAACGTGCGGCTCGAACGCGGAGGGATCGGGATGCTCGATCGACCCGGCCGCGGCCAGCGGCGCCAGCAGCGTCACCAGGAACAAAAATGCCCCACTCATCGCGCCGGTCGCTCGAGCCGGTGGTAGCGATTCGGCGCGAGCGCAGGCACGTTCTGGGTCGGCCCGCCGGGCCAGCGAATCTCGACCGCGATCGGCTCGCGCCGGTCGCCGAGTCCGAACAGGATCCGCGGGTCGTGGGCCGAGGCATAGCTGCCGTCGACCCGGCTCAGACGGGTGACGGTGCGCTCGCCCAGGCGCAGCCGCGCGACCGCCCCGACCGCAACGCCGTCGCCGGCGACCAGCTCCAGGCCCAGCCAGGCCCGATTCTGACCCACTCGGTTTTGCAGGAGCTGCGCCGGGGCGGCGTTGCTGGTGACCGCGATATCGAGGTCGCCGTCTGAGTCGAAGTCACCGAACGCGGCGCCGCGGCTGGCCTCGCTGACCCGGAACGCGGGCCCCGCGCTGCTCGAAACGTCTCGGAATCGTCCGTCCTCGTTGCGCCACAGCTGGTTGGTCTGCTTCAGCGGCAGCGGCTCGCCGGCGTCGCGCTGGGCCTGAATAATCAGCACCGCGCCGTTGGCGCTGTACAGGTCTAGGTCGCCGTCGTTGTCGTAGTCGAACCAGCGCGTGCCGAAGCCGGTGAAGGCGACGCTCGAGGCGGCCAGCTCGAAGCTCACGGTCTGGTCGGAAAACCAGCCGCGGCCGTCGTTGACGTACAGCGTGTTGGACTCTCGGGTCAGGTGGGTCATGAACAGGTCGAAGTCGCCGTCGTCGTCGAAATCCTGGGCGTCGACCCCCATCGAGGCTTCGGGCAGGCCGGCCATGTTGACCGCGACCCCGGCCAGCAGGCCCTGTTCGCTGAACCGCCCGTCGCCCGAGTTGAGCCACAGGAAATTGTTGCCGCCGTCGTTGGCCACGAACAGGTCCGGCCAGCCGTCGGCGTTGAAGTCGGCGCTCACCGAGCCGAGCCCGGCGCCGGGGCGGCCGGCGATGCCGGCGCGCAGGGTAACGTCGGCAAAGGTACCGTCGCCCAGGTTACGAAACAGGCGGTCGGTCTCCGGGTTATAGGAAGAAGGACCGCAGTATTCGGATTGATCCGCGGCCGAGCGACAGGCCTTGAGATTATCCCACCGATAGTCGACGTAGTTGACGAGGTACAGGTCCTGCCAGCCGTCGAGGTCGTAGTCGAAGAAGCTGGCCGTCGCGCTCCAGCGGGGGTCGTCGACGCCGGCAGCGGCGGTGCGGTCGACGAAGCGCTTGCCCCGGTCGTTGACCAGCAGCTGGTTCTGGCCGAAGTTGCTCAAGTAAAGGTCGGGGAAACCGTCGTTGTTGACGTCGCCGACGCTGACGCCCATGCCATAGCCGTGGGCGGCCAAACCGATTTCTTCGGTCACGTCGTGAAAGCGGACCCGATCGCCGGACGAGTCGTTGCGGTACAGCCGGTCGCTGAGCGGCAGCTGGTGGCGCGGCGGGTAGGTCGCGTCTTCGAGCGTCTTTTCTGGCCCGAGCATCGCGCCCTGGACCAGGTACAGGTCCAGATCGCCGTCGCGGTCGTAGTCCAGCCAGGCGGCCCCGGCGCCCATCATCTCGGGGAAATAGGTCTCGCCCGACATACCGTTGAAGTGCACGAAGTCGATCCCGGCGCGGCGGGCGACGTCCTCGAACGGCGGGCTCTGTCCAGCGGCGCTGCCGGCCGATAACGCTACGATCGTCGCGGCGGCCCACCGGAGCACATGGATCGCGGGACGCACGGATCTCATGCGTTCAGGCAATAGTGAAGGAGCAAGTGACCGCTCGCGTAGCTCTTGCTGTCGGTCAGAGCGAGGGCCGTTGGTTCGATCTCCCCGTGCAACAGCGGAATACCGGCGCCGAAAACGACCGGATTCAGTTTCACGATAAGCCGGTCGATCAAGCCCGCTCCGAAAAGCGTCGTCGCCAGGTCCGCGCCACCACACAGCCAGATTGCCTTACCCGTTCCTTGCTTTATGGCTCTGACGCGCTCGGCGGCGTTTTCGCTCACCAGCGCAACGTTCTGATCCGGGCTGGTTTTCATCGTGCGCGAAAAAAGGTACTGCTCGAGGGTGGGATACGGATTGGTGATTCCTTCTCGGAGCCCGACCTCGTAGGTCCTGCGTCCCATCAGCACGATATCGAACTCCCGGTTTGCCGTCGCCCTGCCATCGGGGCCGTGAAAGTGAGCAGGAAACGTCTCCGGAAACAAGGCCAGCAGATCGGCGCCATACTCCTCATCCCATGGAAAGGCGCTCAGCGTCCCGTCTCGTTGCGCGATGAAACCATCGAGCGTCGCGGCGACGTAATAAACGAGTTCTCGCATCAGTAATCCCTGACACCACCGAGGCTCGCATCCTAGACCAGCGCGGCCAGTTTGCCGAGTGCGGCGCCGATGTCGGGCAACTCCTCGAGCACCGGGGCCATCGGGTCGGCGCGCATCGAACGCATCCGCCGGGCCGCGTTGCCGACGTGGTAGCGGCGCGGGTCCAGACCGGCCTTGAGTTCCGACCACTTCAGAGGCATCGACACCGGGGCGCCCGGCAGCGGGCGCACGCAAAACGGGGCGGCGATGGTCTTGCCGTAGCCGTTTTGCAGGTAGTCCACGTACACCCGGTTGTCGCGCTGCTCGACCGCCCGCTGAATCGTGGCCTTGTCCGGCAGCCGTTTGACGCACAGCCGCGCCAGCAGTTCGGCGAACGCGGTGGCCTGGTCGTGGTCGAGCTGCGTGCCCAGCGGGATCAGCACGTGCAGCCCGCTGGCGCCGCTGGTCTTCAGGTAATGGGGCAGCTCCAGCTCGGTGCAGATCCGGTGGATCTCCTTAGCCACCTCGATCACGTCACTGAACGGCGCCGCCTTGGGATCCAAATCAAGGATGCAGTAATCTGGCTGCTGGATGCTTCCGACCCGTGCCGACCAGATGTGGATCGGGATCGTCGCCAGGTTGGCGATGAACATCAGCGTGTCGGCGTCTTCGACCAGGATGTAGCGTTTGTCCTCTTTGGATCCCTTGCGCATTTTTTCGGTGCGGATCCACTGGGGCAGATAGTCCGGCGCCTCGTGCTGAAAGAACGAGGTCCCCTCGATCCCGTCCGGGTAGCGGGTCAACACGATCGGTCGGTCCTTCAGATACGGCAGCATCCAGCGCGCGATCGCCCGGTAATGGGCCAGCATGTCGCCCTTGGTGATGCCCTCGCCGGGCCAGAACACCTTGTCCTCGTTGGACAGGATCACCCGCTCGCGCGGGG
>JBFGYD010000381.1:0-3335 GCA_041587615.1 Lysobacterales bacterium | reverse complement strand
TCTCGGACCGGATTTCCACGCTCTACGGGCTGCGCCAGCAAAGCCGCGGGGTGCTGGTGCTGCCGGCGCAAACGCTGCTGCAGAGATTGGCCCCGCGCAGCTACGTCCACGGCTCCGGGCTGGTGCTGTCGCCCGGCCAGCGTCTCGACACCGGCGCCGAGCGGCGCCGGCTGGAGCAGGCCGGCTACCGCTGCGTGCCCCAGGTGCAGGACCGCGGCGAGTTCGCGGTGCGCGGCTCGCTGCTGGACCTCTATCCGATGGGGGCCGACCTGCCCTACCGGATCGAACTGCTGGACGACGAGGTCGAGACCCTGCGCACGTTCGATCCCGAGACCCAGCTATCGATCGAGAAAGTCGATTCGGTCTCGCTGCTGCCCGCACGCGAGTTCCCGTTCGACTCGGCCGCGATCGAGCGCTTTCGGAGCGCGTTTCGCAATCGCTTCGACGTGGACCTGCGCGCCTGCAACGTCTACCAGGACGCCAAACAGGGACTGGCCGCGAGCGGCATCGAATACTATCTGCCGCTGTTTTTTGATCGCTGCGAGTCACTGTTCGACTACCTCCCGGCCGACGCGCTGCTGGTGCTGGCCGACGGGGTCGGCGAGGCCGCGCGCGCCTACTGGAACAACGTGGTCGAGCGCTACGAGCAGCGCCGCCACGACGTCGAGCGTCCGATCCTGGCGCCCGAAGAGCTGTTTCTGAGCCCCGGCGAGATGGACCAGGCCGTGGCCGCCCACGCGCGCATCGGGTTCGCCCGCGGCCGCGAGCCGAGCCCGCGCTTTGGCCTCGAGCCCCCGCCGGTGATCGACATCCACGGCGGCAACAAGCAGCTCGAGGCGCTGGCCGAACTGGTGGGCGGCGCCGGCGGACCGGTGCTGGTGGCGCTCGAATCCGCCGGCCGGCGCGAGGTCGTGGCCGATCAACTTGCCGCGCTGGAGCATCGTCCAGAGGCGCTGGAGTCGATCCATGCCGGGCTCGACGCCGAGCCCGGCCTTTACGTCACGATCGCGCCGCTGGACGACGGCTTTCACCGCCGGGAGCCTTGGCTGACGGTGCTGACCGAGCGCCAACTCGTCGGGGACCGCCCGCTGCAGGGCCGGCGCGAGCGCCGCGGCGGCCGTCCGGCGGAGGCCGTAATCCGCGAACTGGCGGATTTGAACGTCGGTGCGCCGGTCGTGCACGAGGACTACGGGGTCGGCCGTTACCTGGGCCTGAGCCGGATCGACACCGGCGCGATCGACGCCGAGTTTCTGGCGATCGAGTATTTGAACGCCGACAAGCTCTACGTGCCGGTGGCCTCGCTGCACCTGATCAGCCGCTACACCGGGGCCTCACCCGAGAACGCACCGCTGCACCGGCTCGGCAGCGCGCAGTGGGACAAGGCTAAGCGCCGGGCCGCACACAAAGCACGCGACGTGGCCGCCGAACTGCTCGAGCTGTACGCCAAACGCGAGGCCCGCGAGGGCCGCTCGTTGGCGGTTGAGCCGGGAACCTACCACGAGTTTGCCGCCGCGTTTCCGTTCGAAGAGACGCCCGACCAGGCGCGCGCGATCGAATCCGTGATCGCGGATCTTGCCGGACCCCGTCCGATGGATCGGGTGGTCTGCGGGGACGTCGGCTTCGGCAAGACCGAGGTTGCGCTGCGGGCCGCGTTCGTCGCCGTGCACGCCGGCCGCCAGGTCGCACTGCTGGTCCCGACCACGCTGCTGGCCCAGCAGCACTACCGCAATTTTCTCGATCGCTTCGCCGACTGGCCGGTGCGCATCGAGGCGCTGTCGAGGTTTCGCTCTCGGGCCGATTCCGAGCGCGTGCTCGAAGACCTGGCCAATGGCCGGGTGGACATCGTCATCGGCACTCACCGGCTGCTGCAGTCCGACATTCGTTTCAAGCAGCTCGGGCTTCTGATCATTGACGAGGAACATCGCTTCGGCGTGCGCCAGAAGGAAAAGATCAAGAAACTGCGAGCCGAGGTCGACCTGCTGACGCTGACCGCGACTCCGATCCCGCGCACGCTGAACATGGCCCTGAGCGGTTTGCGCGATCTGTCGATCATCGCCACCCCGCCAGCCCACCGGATGGCGGTCAAGACCTTCGTCGGGCAGTGGGACACCGCCACCGTGCGCGACGCGGTGCAGCGCGAGCTGCAGCGCGGCGGGCAGGTCTATTTCCTGCACAACGAGCTCAAGTCGATCAAGCGCATCGCGCGCGAACTCGAGGCGCTGTTTCCCCATGCGCGACTCGAGATCGCCCACGGCCAGATGCCGGAACGAAAGCTCGAGCAGACGATGGTCGATTTCTATCGCCAGCGCTTCAACGTGCTGGTGTGCTCAACGATCATCGAGAGCGGGATCGACGTGCCGACCGCCAACACCATCATCATCAACCGCGCGGACAAGTTCGGTCTGGCGCAACTGCACCAGCTCCGTGGCCGGGTCGGACGCTCCCACCACCGCGCCTACGCGTACCTGATCGTGCCGCCGAAAAAGGCGATGACCGCCGACGCGGTCAAGCGGCTCGAAGCGCTGTCGGCGCTGGAAGAACTTGGGGTCGGCTTCACGCTGGCGACCCACGACCTGGAAATTCGCGGCGCCGGCGAGCTGCTCGGCGACGAGCAGAGCGGCCAGATCCAGGAGATCGGTTTCGAGCTTTACATGGAACTGCTGGAGCGCGCGGTGCAGGCGCTGAAGTCCGGCCAGATTCCGGACCTGGACGCGCCGCTGGAGCGCGGCTGTGAGGTGGACCTGCACCTGACCGCGCTGATCCCCGAGGATTATCTGCCGGACGTGCACGCGCGGCTGGTGCTGTACAAACGCATCGCCGGCGCCCCCGACGACCGCGCGCTGGATGCGCTCAAGGTCGAGATGATCGACCGCTTCGGCCTGCTGCCGGCGGCGGTCAAGAACCTGTTCGCGGTCGCCGCGCTGCGCAACCGCGCCGCCGCGCTGGGTATCCGGCAGCTCGAGATCGGCCCCAGCGGGGGCAAGATCGTGTTTTCCTCGCGGCCCAGGGTCGAGCCGGCGACGGTCATCGGCTTGGTCCAGGAGCAGCCGCGCTGCTATACGTTCGACGGCGAGCACAAGCTGCGCCTCAAGCTCACCCTCCCCGACGGCGCGGAGCGCGTTCGCGCCGCCGAGAGTCTGCTGGAACGCTTGAATGTCAAAAGAGACGCGACCTAACCGGCACCTCCGAACTCCGCTCGTCGACGGCGCCGCGCGCGCAGAACCGGGTCAGTGTGGGTTAACAGCCAAAACCCATACCGACTCCGTTTTTTTGGGGCTTGCGCTTGCCTGCGCGCTGCTGGTCGCCGCGCTGCCGCGTTCCGGGCTTGCGCAGGA
>JBFGYD010000380.1:0-3347 GCA_041587615.1 Lysobacterales bacterium | reverse complement strand
GTTGGCGACAAGGAACTCTAGCATGCTCGAACCGCAGTACTTCAAGGACCATCAGGAAGAGCCGGTGTCGGTCAAGGCCGACGACGTCGAGATCGAGGCGCGGATCGTGGAAGTGACAGAAATGGAGCGCCTCGAAGGCCAGGAACGGCCCCGCTTTTCGGTGGTTCTGGAAGGACCGCTGGAGCCGTTGCTGGATCAACGCACGTACGAGTTCGAGTTTCCGGACGGCCAGCGTCACGACCTGTTCATGGTGCCGATCGGGCCGAAGGGCGAGGCGATGCGCTACGAACTGGTGTTCACCTGACCTACGGCCTCCATTCCATGAGCTGATACACCCCCTGGTCTTCGACCGGCTCGAACCCCAGGCGCCGGTACAGGCGCATGGCCGGATTGAACTGCTCGACGTGGATGCGCACCGGGAGATCGCGGGCGCGGGCCTCGTCGAGCAGGTCTTCGAGCAACCGGGTGCCGAGGCCGCCGCGGCGCCGGTCCGGAATCAGCGCGATGTCGATCAGCCGCAGCTCGTCCTCGCGCCGGTCCAGATAAACGCGCCCGATCGGCTGCTCGCCGTCGACGACGAGCAGGTAGTCGGCAGCGGCGAACTGCTCCTGATAGTACTGGTGCTGGGCGTTGAACTGAAAGGCGATGAACGAGGCCTTTTCTTCCTCGCTCCACGGCGTCGTGGCCAGCTCATCCTCGCGGGTGCTGCGATACAGGCGCTCCAAAAACCCGAGGTCGGCCGCGGTGATCGGGCGAAAGCCGATCGAATCGGGCAGCCGAGTCGAAGCTCCCCGATAAGCGATCGGAATCCGCGCGCCCATAGCCGCTCAGCCGGCCGGGCAGATCACGCCCGGCGCGCCACCATTCGTCTCGATCAAGCCCGCAGGCGGCTGACCGCCGCGGTCAGCGTCGGTCCTTTTGCGCTCTCGCCGGACTCCAGATAGAGAGCCCGCGAGCCCGCGGCCGTCTCCAGGTGATAAATGCCGGACTCCATCGGCGTCGAGGGCAACGCCCGCACGACAAACTGCTCGCAGCGGGGGTCGGCCCCGATCGGTTCGACCTCGGCTACGGTCACCGAGCCGCCCTCGCGCAGCGGAACCCGCTCGCCCCTGAGCGCCGTGAACGCGGACAGATCGTAGGCGTCCGCGCGGCTGGACTTGACCGGGGCGAGAATCGCACCCGCCGCGGGCATCGCCATCACGGTCGCCGCGGCGGCGCAGCCACCCAAGAATTCCCGTCGATTTTTCATCGTCGTCCTCCGCTTGTCTTGATTAGCTACGACTCGGATACAGTCCCACCAGCGCGATGATGAAGTTCATCACCAGGAACGGTTGCAGGTTGTTGTGCGCCTGGCTGCCGCCGGTGTTGGGCAGCGAGCGACTGTCCAACTGAACGATGTTGTTGGTCGAGTCCTGCTGATAGCTGAACGCGCCGGACGAGCGCGCCAGCGCATTGTTGGCCGGGTTCAGACTCGACCCCACCTCGGTTTCGGCCTGCATCGTGTGGCGATGGTTCGCCATCTGCGCCTCGGTCAAGGTCACGGTTTCGACCCCGCCGCGCTGGCCCAGGCGGCGGTCGGTCAGCCCCGGCCCGCGGCCCGCTTGCATCGGTGCACGGCCCTTCAGGTTCGGCAGCGCCGTCGTCGTGCGGCCGTCGCCCCCGTAGGTGGTTCCGATCAGGGAAAACAGCGCGGTGTTCTGTGCAATGGGCAGCAGCTGTCCGTTGCAGAAGGCCCAGCCGCGCGGCGCGAAATTACCGGCAAAAATGCGAATCTCGGCGATAAATGGTTCTGACATGACTGGTTCTCCTCACTGCCGCGACGGATAAATGCCGAATAGGGCGATGATGAAATGGATACACAGAAACGGCATCAGGTTGGTATGCGAACTACTGCCACCGACCGCGGTTACCGCGTTGCTGTTCATACCCTCAAACGGCGGGTCCGTGATGTACAGGTCTACCGTCGGGGTTTGCGCCAGCAGGTTGCCGCTGGCATTCGGCGTGCCGGCATTCTGCTGCAGAGCCTGCAGATCGTGAGTATGGCTCGGCAACTGGTTGACCGTCAGCGTGACTTCCTCGGAGCCGGCCTTCGCTCCCAGCCGCCGCTGCGAAAGCCCGGGGCCGGTGCCGGCGTGGATCGGGATGCGGCCGCGCAGATCCGGCAGACCGAACGTGGTCCGTCCGTCGCCGCCGTAGACCGTACCCAGCAGGCTGAACAACGCGTCGTTTTGCGTTACCGCCAGCAGTTGCCCATCGCAGAACGCCCAGCCGCGGGGCGCGAAGTTGCCCGCGAACATTCGGATTTCACCAACAAATGGTTCAGACATGGGTCAACTCCTCTAGTTGCGCGACGGGAACAAGCCCTGCAGCGCGATGCAAAAATTGAGCGCCAGGTAGGGTTGCATGTTCTCATGCGCCTGCCCGCCACCGGCGTTGCTGATGGTCCCCGACCGCATGGCGACCTGGTCGCTCGGCTGGGTAAAGCTGCGATAAATTTCATTGAGCGAACTGCCCAACACGTTGTTGGTCGGGATCGGGCTGTCACCCGGCTGTGAGGAGGCCTGCGCCTCGTGGTTGTGTTGCGGCATCTCGGCCGCGTTCAGCGTGTGGGTCTCCTCACCGCCCTTCTGTCCCAACAGGTGAATGCTGCCGTTGGAAGAGCCCACGTGGATCGGCGTGCGCCCGCGTAGGTCCGGCAGCGCGAACGAGGTGCGTCCGTCGCCGCCGTAGGTGGTGCCAAGCAGCGAATACAACGACTGATTTTGATTGATCGGCAGGATCTGCCCATCGCAAAAGGCCCAGCCGCGCGGGGCGAAGTTGAAGCCGACGATACGCACTTCGGCCAGGAATGGTTCGGACATTTTTGCGCCTCCTCCTCGGTTTTGAAAAATCGTGCTGGCTAGGGCAACAACAGCGGCGCCAGGCAACTATCCGCGTGGGTGTAGTTGACGATGCGACTCATGACTCGCACGTTGGCAGAACCGGTGTTGTTGTCGGTAATATGTTCCTCTACGTCGGTGTCCGAGGTGCCGTTGCAAGGCGCCCCGGAGCAATCTGAATCGTTGAGCCCCTCCAGTTGGAAAGTCGTGCCGACGCGCTGCTGCAATTCGTAGCCCTCGCCGTTCGGGCTGCTGGCGATATTCAAGCCGCCGCCGCCGTCGGCGGCCAAGATTTCAATATCCAGGCACACGACGTTGGCTTCACCGAACGCACCGTTGCCGGCATCGACCCGCACCGCGTCGTCGGCGATGGCTCCCCCGGTCAACATGTTGTTTTCAATGGTGACGTGGTGGGTCGCGGTGCCGGCCCGCGCCGCCGCGTGGATGCCGAACGGGTTGTTGAAGTCG
>JBFGYD010000379.1:0-3355 GCA_041587615.1 Lysobacterales bacterium | reverse complement strand
GGGGCTGCGCGCCGGCACCCGCGCGGTCGACCGGGGCGAGGCGGTGATCGATCGCACCAATCGCATGCGCATCGCGCAACAGTTCCTGCGTCAACAGCTCACCCGGATTCTGCCGCTGTCGATGCCGAACGAGGATGAGGACGACGAGGACGGGGTGGTGATTTTTTCCGGCGAGTCCGAGTCCATGCGTTTCGTCGCGCCGATGCCGGGATACCTGAGCCGCGGCGGTCCGCACGAGCAGGTGCTGGCGCTGCGCCGCGGTGAGCGCGGGCTCGAGCTGTTGTTTGCCCATCGGCTGCTCGGGTCGTTCGAAGACGGCGATCTGCTGGATGATTTCGACGACCCGCCAACGGTCCTGTTCGACCAGATCGCCAGCGGCCGCTTCGAGTACCTGAGCGTGGATGACGAGGGCGAGCCCACCGAGTGGCTTGACGACTGGGACGATCCTTCGCTGACCCCGCTGATGGTCCGCATCGAGTTGGAAATGGAAGCGGACAGCCGGCTCCGTTGGCCGGTGCTGGAGGTCGCGCCGCTGATCGACGGCACCGCGACCCGACGCAACCGCTCGGTCATCATCCCCGGTGGCGGCGGCACCCCCCGGCCGCGGGAACAACAACAGTGAGCCAAGCCCGTATTCCTCGCCACCCGGCCAACCGATAACGGGGGATCGCGCTGGTCGTCGTACTGTGGGTCAGCGTGCTGCTGACAATCGTGGTCGGCAGCTTCGCGATCGTCGCGCGAACCGAGAACATTCAGGCGCTGCACCTGTTCGACACCACCCGCGCCATGAACGCGGCTGAGGCGGGGCTGCATCGGGCCGTGTTCGAGCTGCGTAATCCGGTGGTCGAGCAGCGCTGGTTCGCCGACGGCCGCAGCTACGAGCTTGAGTTCGGGGGCGCTACGCTGGACATTCGGGTCACCGACGAGACCGGCAAGATCGACATCAACGTCGCCGACGAGCTGACCCTGGGGGCACTGTTCGACTCGGTCGGGGTCGAGGAGCTGAGGCGCGACGAACTGGTCGACGCGATCCTGGACTGGCGCGACCCGGACGATCTGGTACGCCTGAACGGGGCCGAGGACGACGACTACGAGGCCGGCGATTATCCCTACGGCGCCAAGGACGCGCCGTTCGACACCGTCGACCAGATCCAACAGGTCATGGGCATGAACTACGAGCTGTTTACCCGGATCGAGCCTTCGTTGACCGTTTACACCGGTCGCGCGAGACCCGATCCCGCGTTTGCTCCGCGGGAAGTGCTGTTGACCTTCGAAGGAATGACCGAAGAACTGGCGACGGACTACATCGAGATGCGGGAACAGATCGAGGACTTCGGTGTCCCACTGCCGATATTGCCCGACGGCACCGAGGCGGTAGCACGGTCTGGGAGTTACACGTATAGTATTCGCTCCCGCGCCACGCTGCCCAACGGCGCCTGGGCCGAACTCGAGGCGACCATTCGCCCGGGTGGAGCCGTCCAGGGGCGTCCCTTTAGAATCATTCGCTGGAAGGACTCTTGAGTCCTTGTCACGGTTGACCTGCTGAATCATGGCGAACATCGCGATTACAAACATAAAGCGCCTGCGCAAGCATCGGGTCGTCAAGGGCGCCCAGGCCTTTTTTGGCTGGTGGCGGGCCGAGCTGCTCGGGGGCCTGCCGCCCCGGGTGCGCGAATTCCTGTCACCTCAGCGCGAGCGGCTGGTGGCGCGGATGGTCGGCGACGAGGTGTCGCTGTGGCGCGACGCCAACGGCGGCGAGGAACTAGGGCGGTTCCGGGTCAGCGACGACGAGGAGATCGGCCGCCAGACCGTCGGCAGCGCGCTGGCGCGGATGGAAGACGCGGGCCCGCGGGTTTGGTTCCTGCTCGACTCCGACGAGGTCCTGATCCAGCGCCTGAGTCTGCCGGCCGCCGCCGAGGAAAACCTGCGCCAGGTGCTGGCTTACGAGATGGATCGCCACACTCCGTTCACGGCCGACCAGGTCTGCTTCGATTTCCGGGTGCTGGAAACGGCCGACGGCTCGGGGCAGATTCGCGTTGAGCTGCTGACCGTGCGCCGCGAGACGATCGAGCGGATTTTCAAGCTCACCGCCGAGCGAGGGCTGGAGCTGGACGGCATCGACGTGAGCCGGCCTCGTGCGGACGGGGGACTGGCGGAGCTGGGCGTCAACATGCTGGAACCGGAGCGGCGCGCCCGCCGCAACCACCGTCACGCCAAGCTCATCGTCGCGCTGGCGGCCTTGTTCCTGATCCTGCTGTACGGCGTCATGTGGCAGTCGCTGGCCGCCCGAGAGCGCGCGCTCGAGGCGTTCAGCGCCAGCAACGCACAAGCCGCGACCGAGGCCCAGGAAGTTGCGGCGCTGCGCGAACAGCTCAACGAGGCGCGTGAGGCGGCGCTGTTCTTGTCGGCGCAAAAGAAGTCTCAGCCCGTGATCATGAACGTGCTCGACGAAATCACCCGGGTGCTGCCCGACCAGGTCTGGATTCAGCGCCTGCAGGTCAACGCGGACAAGGTCAACTTGACCGGTCAAGCGCCTGAGGCCTCGACCCTGCTGCAGCTCCTGGAGCAATCGGCCTGCCTCACGGGCGCTGCCGCAAAGGGGGCGTTCACGCCGGACGTGCAGTCAAACAAGGAACGCTTCACGATCGAGGTCTCGGTCGAGTGCAAGGGGGTCGGCAATGGCTCAGCTGCTGCCGGATAAAGAAAAGCAACGGCCGCTGGCCTACATGCTGCTGCTGGTGGCGGTGGTGCTGGTGTACTGGATCGGATTTCACTGGTTTTTCCAGCGCCACGCGGCGCTCGGCGAACAGATCGCGCAGCTGCGCGCCAGTGAGGCACGTTTTCAGGGCATGATCGAGCAGCGGCCACGGATCGAGGCCGAACTCGAGAAAGTGCGCCAGTTCGAGGCCGACAGCGACTACTTCCTGAAGCAGCCCAACGTCAGCCTGGGCTCGGCGGAGCTGACCAACCGGCTCAAGGAGCTGATCAGGTTGCACGCCGCCGACGAGCGGAACTGCCAGGTGATCAGCAATCAGAACATGCGGGTGCGAACCGAACAGCGGTTCGAGCAGGTCACCAACAAGGTGCGCCTGCGGTGCGAACTGGAGGACTTGAGCAAGGTGCTCTACCACCTGGAAAACGGCACCCCGTACGTGTTCGTGGACAACCTCAGCATCTACCGTCACGTGACCCGCCGGCGGCGCGGGCGGGAGACCATCGAGCAGCGGACCCTGGACGTGCGGTTCGACCTGTCGGGCTACCTGCGCTCATGAAACCGGGCCAGGTGGTCATCGTTTCGCTGGCCGGCGGCTGCGCGCTGCTGGCCGCCGGTGGGGCGCTGCTGCTCAGCGACGTG
>JBFGYD010000378.1:0-3358 GCA_041587615.1 Lysobacterales bacterium | reverse complement strand
TGAACCTGGCCCCTTTTTCGGGCCTGGCCCCTTTATCGGGCCTCGTGCAACATCCGAGCTAGACCGCGCGCAGATACCACTCGTAATCGCGGTTGCTGATCTCGGAATGAAACAGGTCGCATTCCTCCCGCCGGCAGATGGCGAACACCTCGTGGAATTTCGACCCGAGGTATGACGGCAGGATCGTCCCTTGCTCGAACGCTTCCAGCGCCGCCTCCCAGCGGTCGGGTAGGGTGAACTGCTGCTCGACCGGCTCACCGGTGGCGACCATCGGGCCCGGATCGAGTCGCTCGGCAATACCGTGATGCATCCCTGCCAGCAGCGCTGCCATGACCAGATAAGGATTTGCGTCGGCGCCGGCCACGCGGTGCTCGACCCGGGTGTTGGCCGGCCCGGACAGCGGAATGCGTAGCGCTAGGTGGCGATGATTGGTGCCCCAGTTCGGCGCCAGCGGCGTGTAGGTGCCGGGGCCGTATCGGCGATAGGAGTTCGCGTTGGGAGCGAGAATGGCCATGCTCTCGGGCATCGCCGCGATCATCCCGCCGATCGCGTGGCGCAGCGTGTCCGAAAACGCACCGTCCCGGCTTTCGCCGGCGAACACGTTGCGGCCCTCGTCGTCGAGCACGCTGATGTGGACGTGCAGGCCGCAGCCGGCGTAATCGGCGAACGGTTTGGCCATGAAGCTGGCGGCCAGCCCGTTGGCCCGGGCCGCGGCCTTGACCGCGCGCTTGAGCAACACCGCGTGGTCGCAGGCCAGCACCGGATCGTCGACGTGATGGAGGTTGACCTCGAACTGTCCGGGAGCGAATTCCGACAGCGCCGCGCCGGCCGGAATCGACTGGGTTTGGCACCACTGGGTCAACTGGGTCAGGAACGGATCGACCTCGACCAGGTCGTCCACGGTCGCGTACTGGAGCCCGTCCTGAGGTAGATCCGAGCCCGGGATGCGGCTCATTCGGGGACGAAACCCGTCGCCGTCGTGCTCGATCAGGTAGAACTCCAGTTCGGTCGCCGTGACCGGATGGAGCCCGAGTTCCAGGAGCGGGCGCAGCGCGCGTCTGAGCACCTGGCGCGGGTCGGCGAAGTAGGGTGTGCCGTCGGTCTCTATCAGTTCAAGCAGCGCCTGCGCCGCCGGCTCGTGTGACCACGGAATCGGTGCCAGCGAGCCCGGCACCGCGCGCGCCTTGGCGTCCGGGTCGCCGTCCTTGCTGCCGTAGACCACGCGCTCGAACGTTGCGCCCTTGCTGTTCAGGATCACGGTCGATGCGCAGAAATTGACCCCGCCGGCGAATACCTTGGCGAATTCGTCAGGCGCGATGCGCTTGCCCCGCAGGATCCCGTTCATGTCCGGGACGAGCAATTCGATCAGACCGGTGTCCGGTTCCTTTTCCAGCAGGGCCGCGAGTTCTTCGGCCGGCTTGGTTGACTGATCGTTCATGAGCGTAGACGAATCCAGGCCGATTTGGTCTGGGTATAGCTTACGAGAGAGTCCAGGCATTTGTCGCGCGCGTGACCGGACTGCTTGTAGCCGCCGAACGGCTGGGTCATGTCGCCCTCTTCGTAGCTGTTGACCCAGATCACGCCAGCTTCGATCGACTTGATCAGCCGGAACGCGCGGTCGAGGTCGCGGGTCCAGATCCCGGCGGCGAGACCGTAGATGGTGTCATTCGCGATCGAGATGGCGTGCTCGATGCCGTCAAACGGGATCACGCTGGCGACCGGACCGAAGATCTCCTGCTGCGCGATCGTCATCTTATTGTCGACGTCGCCGAACAGCGTGGGAGCGACGTAGGCGCCGTGCTCGAGGCCCGCCGGCACGCCGCCGCCGAAGTGCAGCGTTGCGCCCTCGCGCCGGCCGATTTCGATCAGCCCCAGCACCTTTTCCTGGGCCTCGCGGGTGACCAGCGGACCCATGCTGGTGGCGGGGTCCAGCGGCTCGCCGGGCACGTACGCGTCGCGCCCGTCGGCGATGAAACGGGCCACGAACTCGTCGTAAATGGGGCGTTCCACCAGCAGCCTCGATCCGGCGCTGCAGACCTCGCCCTGGTTGGCGAACACCCCGTCACGCGCGGCCGCGACCGCGCGCTCCAGGTCGGGCAGGTCGGCCATGAAGACCTGCGGCGACTTGCCGCCGCACTCCAGGGCCACCCGCTTCATGTTCGACTGCCCGGCGTACTGAAGCAGCAGCTTGCCGACCGCGGTCGAGCCGGTGAAGCTGATCTTGGCCACGTCCGAGTGCAGCGCCAGCGCGCGCCCCGCGACTTCGCCGGTGCCGTTGACCACGTTGAACACGCCGGCCGGGCCGCCGGCCGCGACGAACAGCTCGGCCAGCCGGAGCGCGCTCAGCGGCGATTCCTCGGCCGGCTTGAGCACGACGGAATTGCCCGCCGCCAGCGCCGGCGCGATCTTCCACACCGCCATCAGCAGCGGGTAGTTCCATGGCGTGATCGCTCCGACCACGCCGAGCGGTTCGCGCAGCACGAGGTGCACCACGTCGTCTTCGGTATTGGTCACGTTGCCGTCGATCTTGTCGATGCCCTCGGCCATGAAGCGAATGGTCTCGATTACCGCGGGTAAGTCTTCGCCGACCACGTCGCCGATCGGCTTGCCCATGTCGAGGGTGTCCAGCACTGCCAGCGCCTCGGCGTGTTCGTCGATCAGCTCGGCGAAGCGGTACAGGACCTCCATTCGGTCCCTCGGAGCCATTTTCGACCAGACCCCGGCGGCAAACGCGCGCCGGGCCGCGGCCACGGCTCGATCGATGTCGGCGGCGTCGCCGGCGGCGACTTCGGCCAGCGTCTCACCGGTGCTGGGATCGACGGTCGCGAACCGCTGTCCGGATTGCGAATCGACGTATTCGCCGTCGATGAACAGCCGCGTTTCGAGCCGCCCGCGGGCTGCGGCGGCCGCTTCGAGCCAGCGTTGGCGATCGTGAGATTCGAGGTTTGCCAGACTCATCCCGTTAGCCTCCTATGGCTGGATTCAGGTTCGCCGCGGCGCCCGACGATCAGCGCATCAACCGCGACGCAGCCGCTGCCGTGGACGATCACCGGGTTCACGTCCACCTCCGAGAGCAGCTCGCCTGCGCCCGCCGCGAACGCGGAAAAGCGTGCCGCGGCCCGACAGTACTCGTCCAGCGCCGGTGCCGGGCGTCCAGGTCGCGGGTCCAGTAGCGCCCGCCCTTTCAGAGTATCCAGCAGCCGCCGCGCGGTCGCCGAATCGAACGGCGGCAGGGCACAGGCCACGTCCCGGACCTGCTCTAGATCGGCGCCGCCGAAGCCGAGCATGACCAGCGGACCAAACTGGGCGTCGTGGATCAGCCCCAGCATCAGTTCGATGCCCGGTTCGGTGACCATGC
>JBFGYD010000377.1:0-3367 GCA_041587615.1 Lysobacterales bacterium | reverse complement strand
GGCCATCGGCGTCAGCGCATAACGAAGGCGGCCCCAGCGGCCCGCGTAAGCCTTCGATTCGGCGCAGACCCACAGGCGCAGCAGGTATTCGATCGTGAACACCGCCACGGAGAACAGCTCGAAGGCGACCAGCCATGCATGCCAGGCCCGCTCCACCGAATCCACCGAGCCGACGATGACGGCGGCGACGTTGGCCGCGATCAGCACCATCAGCGCGGCGTTGAGGAAGCGAAACCAGCCTGAGGGATGCGAGCCCTCGAGCCCTTGATACAGTCTTGAGCGTGTGCGCGGCATCGGCCCACTCCATTGCCTTGGCCGGATGCTAGCCCGAATGCTGCACGAGTTCCACTTGGCGTTCTCTATTTACTGAGTTGGTTCAATGACTTGCGCAGATTTTCTTGGTTCTGGTCGAAGGCGCGAACCGCGACCGGGTTTGGAGCCTCGCAGCAGGCGGCTGATCGGAATTGGGGGATATGCGGGCTAGGCGGCGTGCGCGGAGATTGCGCCGATATCCTCGAGTGCGGCTTCGAGCTGCTGCCAGCGCTGCTCGACGGTGCCGGTGATGCCAACGGATATACGGATCAGGCCCGGGGCGATACCGGCGGCGCGCAGGCCCTCGTCGCTCATCTCGCTTGAGGTGCTCGAAGCCGAGCACGACAACAGGGTGTCGAAATAGCCGAGGCTGACCGCCATGAAGCCGAACCGGTAGGTGTTTTGCAGCAGGTCCATCAGTTGGTTGGCGCGCTCGGACGAACCCAGGTCCAGCGTCAGGATTCCGCCGAACCCGTAGTCGAGGCAGCCGATTTCGGTCAGCAGGCGATGGTCGGGATGGCCCGGCAGGCCGGGATAGACGACCTCGAGGCCGTGCGCGTCGAGGCGCTCGGCGATGAACAGCGCGCGGCGGGCGTGCTCCGCCATCCGGATCGGCAGGTGCGGCAGGCGAATGCTCAGATCGAACGCGATGCGCGGGTCCATGGTCGGACCGAGCAGCATCAGCGCGCCGCGGTGCAGGTCCATCAGGCTCTGGATGAAGGCCTCGTCGGCGCAGATAACGCCGGCGACGATGTCGGACGCGCCGCTGACGAACTTGGTCAGGCTGTGAACCACGATGTCCGCCCCGAGCCGGTACGGGCTCAGCAGCAGGGGGCTGAAGGTGTTGTCGATCACCAGCGTGGCGCCGTGGCGGTGGGCGAGGTCGGCCAGCGCGGGGATGTTCGCCACTCGCAGCGTCGGGTTGGCGATGCCCTCGGCAAACAGCACGCGCGCGCCGTCGCGCAACCGCTGCTCGACCGCGCCGAGGTCGCTCAGGTCGACGAAGTCGGTTTGGACGCCGCACTTGGCCGGCAGAAACTCATTGAGCAGCGCGTAGGTGCCGCCGTAAACGGTCCTCGAGCAGGCGATTCGGTCTCCCGGCTCGCACAACTGCATCAGCGTGGCCGAGATCGCCGCCATGCCGCTGGCGGTGCAGTAGCCCCAAGGGGTGCCCTCCATCGCCGCCATCTGCCGACTGAGGTTGTAGACGGTGGGATTGAAGTGCCGGCCGTACAGATAACAGCCGCCTCGATTCGGCCCTTTGTCGCCGTGGAAGATCTCCGGCATCGTGTGGGGGTCGAGCACCGTGAACGTGGTGCTCGCCTCGATGCACATGTTGACCCCCCCGTGCTCGCCGAACTCGTGGCGCACGCGGGCCATTTGCTCAACCGGATTGGGCGCACTCACTTTGCTGAACTCCGGTTGCCGTCATGAGTTCATGCTACGCGACGTGGCACCGGAACTAATTGACCGGGATCAATGCGGCTCTCCGTGACCGGATTTGTCCGGGTCGCGCGGGGCCTCGAACCGCTTCTCGGCCATCGACCATCGGCATAAAAGCCAGCCGATCGCGCCGCCGAGGATCGCCGCGACCAGCAGCGACACGAAGATCTCACCCACCAGGTAAGCCATGTCAGGACTTACCCGGCCGGTCGCCAGCGGCCGAATTCCCTCCGGCGTCGGTCCGGGCTGCCGCCAGCGGCGCGGCGGAGGGGGCCATGCTGATGTCGGTATGCACCGAGCGCACGCCCTCCAGTTGACCAATCGTGCGCACCAGGCAGTCGATCGCGTCGCGCATCGCGACGGACTCGGTCTGACTCAGAACCCGGCCGGTCAGCGTCACGTCTCGACCGTCGACCGTCGGCGCCAGGGTCGGTGCCGGCGCGATGATCGCCCCGAGCCGCTGCTCAAGGTCGGCCTCGATGCGCGGCGCGTGCTCGTGCGCCGTCCATACGCACAGCGCCATGAACAGGCCCGCCAGAACCGACGTCAACGTTGGATACACCCTCGTCCATCCCTTTCAGGTCGAAATTGGCTTCATGTTGACCTCGGGTCAGGCCCGGCTCAAGCGCTACGCACACTATTTTGCATTGCCACAATCTACCCGCGGCGCTCGACTATACTGGCACCAGCGAGGCATCTCGGGTCTACGTGATGAAACACATTTTGCTGGCGCTTACGCTGTCGATCGCGGCCAACGACGATGCGGGCGAAACTGCGCTGCCGTTGAACTACGTCGAGTACGATCCGCTGCTGGCCAGCGCCGGGCAGCCGACCGCGGACCAGTTTCAGAGCCTCAAAGAGCGGGGCTTCGAGCTGATCGTCAACGTCGCCCCGCCGACGGTCAGTCGCGCGCTGCCCAACGAGGGTTACCTGGTGGCTTCGACCGGCATGATCTACGTCAACATCCCGGTCGACTGGGAGCGCCCGACGGTCAGGGACTTCGAGATTTTTGCCGGCGTGCTCCAGGCCAACCGGAACCTGAAGACCCTGGTGCACTGCCAGGTCAACATGCGGGCCACCGCGTTTTCATACCTTTACCGGGTCATTTATCGGGGCGTGGACCCGCGGGAAGCGTTCGCCTCGATGGCGCCGATCTGGACTCCGAACGAAACCTGGACCGAGCTGGCGCGGACGATTCTCGAGGCCCACGGCATGCCGGCCGACCTGTGGCCAACCGACTGAATCAGTCGATGGAGGCCTCGGTCGCCGTCGCGGGTTGTTGTCGGCGCAGCCGCTCGATCAACCGTGAGATGTGTTGTGGCGACCGGGTGCGACGGGCCAGCAGCGAGTAGAGCGCCGGCACCACGAACAGCGTCAGCAGCGATGATATCGACACTCCGAACACGACCACGATGCCGATCGGCTGGCGCGATTCGGCCCCGGCGCCGGTGGCCAGCAGCAGCGGCAGCGCGCCGAAGGTGGTGCAAGCGCTGGTCATCAGAATCGGGCGCAGGCGCACGCCCGCGGCTTCCACCAGCGCCTCGCGCAGATCCTTGCCGCGGTCGCGGAGCTGATTGGCAAACTCCACGATCAGCACCCCGTTCTTGGCCGC
>JBFGYD010000376.1:0-3369 GCA_041587615.1 Lysobacterales bacterium | reverse complement strand
GCCACGGCGAATGAGGTCGTGTTCTCGGCGCTGACTTCAGCACAGGAGCTGAAGCCGCCCATGCCGTCGCCGAGGCAGGCCCGGTCACTCGTGTCCGAATTCGCGAAAACGGCGTCCAGGTTCGAATCCCCGTCGAGGAAGCCCAGCGCCACACCAAACGTCTGGTTGTCCTCGGCGCTGACGTCGTCGCATAGGGGGAAGCCGCCGGAGCCGTCGCCCAGGCAAACGCGGTTTTCACGGGAACCACCGTCTCTTTCCTGATTGGCGAACACCGCATCGAGGATCTGATCGCCGTCCACGAAGCCCAGCGCGACGCCTTTCGTGCTTTCGAACTCGGGGCCGACGTCGCTGCAGGTGAAGCCACCGGCGCCGTTGCCGAGGCAGACCCGGTTGCGGTTCAAATCGTCGACCGGAAAGACGCCGTCCAGGTGTCGATCGCCGTTGATAAAGCCCAGCGCCACATCGACGGCTTGGGTGGTACCGGCGCCCACGTCCCGGCAAGAAAAACCGCCGGCATCGTCGCCGAGACAGGCGCGCTCCGGGCCGCCGAGATTCGCGAACACGGCGTCGAGGTCGCCCTGGCAGGGCTCGGCCCCGTTAAGGATCACCGTGTAGGCTCCGCTTGCGGGGGTGCCGCCCTCCCAGTGATCGAAGCGGCCGGCGGGCGGCGAGTTGGGGCCCAGCACCAGCGTCGTGGCATCGATGCTGTCGAACAGGCCCACGTCAGCGGCGTCCAGCGGCTCATCGGGCGCGCCGCCGACGACCAGCATGTACTCTCCGTGCTGTTCCAACGCGAATCCCGCGCCGTCGGTGGTCACGCCGGTCAGGGTCGCGCCCAACGCTCCGACGTTGGCATTGGCCAGCCGGGGGGCGCCGTCGGGGCGCAGCAGAAACAGGCGCGAGTCGAATTGGCTGGTCGCCGCCGGATCGGTCGCCGGGTCGGTCGTGGCCAGGAACCGGAGCGGGTCGGTGACGCGCACGCAGTACGCGTCGCGCAGATCGCCGGAGGCGACGTTCGTGGCGCCGGTGATGGCGGTCAGCGCCGCCTGCCCTCGGGTGATCTGGGCCACGCTATCCGGGAAGCTCGGCGCGTCGCCGGCCTCGGCCCAGACCCGGGCCGGAGGTACCCCTGGCGTAACGCAAGCGTCGCAGGTCCAAGTGCCGCGCCGCGACCGGTTGCGGCCGTAATTTGTGCCTCCCTCGAGATCGCTAATCGAGCTGCACTCGCCCCCCGGACCCCCGGTAAACGCACATGGCGCGTCGGTAAACGCGGCGGCGTCGATGAACGTGCTGTCGACATTGATGCCGGCTACCGGCCCGCCGACCATCGTCGTCACCGGCGTGGCCCATATCGCGATTCCCCAGTGGATGGGATTGCCCCCGGTACCGGTAGTCACGAAGAAGGCGAGGATCTTCGAATTCGCGGGCGTCAGGGTCTGGACGCCGTCCGTGAAGCTGTAGTCGGTGACCTGAGCGCTGATGTCGGTGGAAGGCGTCAGGGGAGGAAGCTGGCTGGCCACGCTGAACTGCCCCTCGACGCGCATCGCCAAATCATAGGTCCCTGCGGCGACATTGTAGCTGGCGCCAGTATAAGAATAGGTGACCGCGGACGCGGCCCCCGACAAGCAAAGAAGTCCGAGCAAAGCGAGCAGTCGCGGGCCTCGTGCATTGCGCATTTCTACGTTCTCCAGGTTCTTGCCGTGCATCGTGAACCGACCCGACTGTGGGGGAGACGCATCAGCCCGCACGTGCGTGGGGCAATCGTAGCTGAAGAATAAAGCAAATAAAGGAGCAAATAAATGGGTCAGGTTCATTTTCGACCAACGGCACCGGCTTAGGGTCTTGGGCCATGGATTCAGCCAAGCGAGGACCCCAGCCCCGGCGGCAGCGCCGGGTCGGGCATGCTGTAGTCGCAAACCCCGACGGGGAAGGTCCGCTCCAGGGCCGCTCGGTGGGGTTTCATGTCGACCGGCGCGTAGACGCCGCCCGCGATTGCATTCGCGACCGGCTGCAGGGCGCACTTGAAACGGTCGCCGGCGAAGTCGTCGCCCGCTTCGATCCGCGAGGTCGAAAACGGGGGATAGACGCGGGCGCATGGCCCGTCGGGCTGGCCGTTCCAGGCGCCGTCCCAGACGCCGGCGCCGGCGGCGATGATTTCGCCGGATGCGTCGTAGCAGCGATCGGTGGCGTCGGCCGGCCGGGCATCGGGCACGCTCAGCGCCGGGTGGGCGGCGCGCGCTGCGAGCCAGCGATCGAGCACGTCCAGCGCCTCGGCGTAGGGCGCGTGTGGCCTGCGCGTGATCCAGATCAACTGGTTGTCGGCGTGACCCCGGGCACGGATCATCCGCGCGCGCGTCTGCAGCGATGCGACCACGTGGTGCATGTCGAGCTCGTCTTCCAGGTAATGGCGCAGGTCGATGATCGGAATCTCGGCGTGACCGAGAAAAACCTGCCCGGAAAGATACGCGGCCCGGATCGCGTCGGGGTCGCCGGCGCTGCGCGGCGCCGGACCATCGTCCGGCTTCAGGTTCATATTGTGCTCGCCCCACGGCGAGAAATCGGCCAGTGCCGAGGGCGCCGCGTCGGCCAGCCAGTAGCGCGGCCGGGTCATCTCGGCTGGCTCTTTCCAGCCCCCGATGTGCGCGTTCAGGTCGATGAACTCCTGCGGACTCAGGCTGCCTGCGCGCAGCGCGTTCAGGCCATATTGCACCCCGACGTTGTCCCATGCACGGCGCCCGAAGCCGTCGCGGCCGGTGCCGTAGAAACGTTTCAGATCGGCGTAGTAGGTCCAGTCGACCCGGTCTCGGAGCTGTTCGGAAAAGCGGGTCGAAAAATGGGCGTAGCTGGGGTTGATCACGAGCGGGGTCGCACCGCGCCAGGCCTTGGCGCAGGCGGTGGCGCCCTTCGGCCCGGCCGGCCAGCCGCCCCGGGCCAGCCGGTTCAGGCGGTAGATCCAGGAAAGATCCGGCTCCACCTGGGTCGATGAACTACCGCCCAGGATCAACCGCCGCTGCTGAACGTCGCGCCAGCGCTCGGCGCTCGTTTGCCGGTCGAAGTAGTGTTCCAGCAGCTCGCAATCCAGCACGTAGGTCGACTGGGTGACCATGTCCGGATACGAATAAAGCGCCAGCGCGGCGTCCAGGATGCCGGGGAAATTCTGCGCTATCAGGTACTGCTGGATCGCGCCGCCGGAACCGCCGATGCCGATCGTGTGGCGCGGCTGGCCGTAGGCCGCGACAAACTGGCGCTTGACCCGCAGCGCGGTGTCCGCGTTGAGCCAGATGTTGTACGTGTTCGAGGTCTGGTTGCCCGACGAATACGCGACCGCATAGCCGCGGGCCAGCTCATCGGCGCGGCGCTTGAGGATGG
>JBFGYD010000375.1:0-3383 GCA_041587615.1 Lysobacterales bacterium | reverse complement strand
GGCCGGTGCCGGCGCCGATCTCCAGGCACAGGTCATCGGGCGTCGCACGGGTCAGACTGAGCACCGCGGCGACGATTTCATGCCGCGCGGCCCGCGGCAGACCGGCGCGGCGGTCAAAATCCGGAGCTTGCTGATCGAAATCCATCGACGAGTGCCGGCGCCCTCACGCAGCGCTCTGGTACAGGATGCAGTTGGCAGTCTTGATGATCAGATACACCTCCCGGCCGGCTTCGAGCGCGAGCTGGCGGCAGGCGCGGGTCGTGACCTCGACCGCAATCTCGGGGATCTCGTCGTCGATGCGCGCGGTCACCAACTCGAAATCACCCGATTGCGCCACCCGACAGACCCGGGCCTTGAATACGTTCTGGGCCGAAAGCTCGAGCGGCTCGCGGCCGGCTATGATGATGTCGCGAGCGGGAATCCCAACCAGCAGCTTGTCACCGGGAGCGCCCTGGGCCGGCGGGGTCATCAGTGACAGGCGCGGCGACAGCCAAGCCGCGCTGTCGGGCCCGGACCGCAGCAGCGTGCACGGCAGCACGTTTTCAAACCCATCCTCCCGGGTCAGCGGAAACACCCGCGGGTCGGTCAGCACCCGGCGGGCCGGCCCGCTAGTCACCAGCGCGCCGTCGGCCAGCACGATGACCTCATCGCACAGGGCCTGAATTTCGTTGGGGTCGTGGGAAACCAGGACCATCGGGATTCGAAACTCATCGCGCACCCGGCGCAGAAAAGGCAGCACCCGCCGCCGCAGCGGCAAATCCAAAGAAGCCAGCGGCTCGTCCAGCAACAGCAGCCGCGCGCCGGAACAAATCGCCCGGCCCAGCGCCACTCGCTGGCGTTCGCCGCCGGACAGCGTGGCCACGTCCCGCTCGATCAGGGGCTCCAGTTCCAGCAGTCGGCACACCGCCTCCAGGGTCCGGTCCGGCGCGCGGCCGTTGTGGCGCGCCCGGGCCGCTCCGGCCAGCAGATTACCGCGCACGTTGAAGTGGGGAAACAAAAGACCTTCCTGGGGCACGTAGCCGATGCCGCGTCGTTCCGGCGGGACCCAGATTCGGGCCGCGCTGTCGAGCCAGACCTCCTCGCCGAAACGGATCCGGCCGCGCGCCCCGCGCCGCAGTCCGGCGATGCTCTGCAGCAGGCTCGATTTGCCCGCGCCCGAAGCTCCGAAAACACCGGTGACCTGGTGCCCGGCGGTGATTTTTAGCTCGAGGTCGAAGCGATGCAGCGCCAGTGAGATATGGACGCTGAGGGCCGGGTCGCTCATCGCTGGGAGGGTCTCGCGCCGCGCTGTCCGGACAGTCGCTCCGAGGCCAGGATGGCGACGAAGCCGACCAGCAGCGCGACCCCGAGCAGGATCGTCGCCTCGCGGTCGTTGCCGGCCTGCTGGGCCGAGAAAATCGCCAACGCCAGGGTCTGGGTCTGGCCGGGGATGTTGCCGGCCACGATCACGGTGGCGCCGAATTCTCCGACCGCCCGGGTAAAGCCGAGGATGGTCGCCGCCAGCAGCCCGCGCGCGGCCAGCGGCAGGGTGTAGCGGGCAAAAGTCGCCAGCCGCCCGTGTCCCAGGGTGCGCGCCATCATTTCAAGGCGCGGATCGATCCCCTCGAAAGTCACCCGGGCGGTGCGCACGACCAGGGGCAGCGCCATGGCGGCTGCCGCCAGCACCGCCGCCTTCCAGGTCAGCAAAATTCCCAGGTCGAATCCGAGGGTTTCGCGTCCCAGCATTCCGCGTGACGCGAGCAGCTGCAGCAGCAGATAGCCGACCGCCGTCGGCGGCAGCACCAGAGGCAGGCTCAGCAGCGTCGACAGCACGGACTTGCCCCAGAAATCCGCGCGCGCCAGCAGATAGCCAAACAGAGTTCCGGGAACCAGCACCAGCACGGTCGCGGCCGAGGCGACCTTCAAGGTCAGGCGCATCGCCTCGAGCGTGGACGGCTCGATCATTCCACCTCCGCCGGAATCGTCACGAAGCCGTGGGAAGCGAACACGGCCGCCGCCTGAGGCGTGTCGAGAAACGCAATAAAACGCCGTCCAGCCTCGGGATTCGGGCCGTCGCGTACGACCGCGGCCGCATAGCGAATCTCCGGGCCCTCTTCGGGAGGCACCTGATAAACGATCCTCACCCGGTCCGACGCGCGGGCGTCGGTACGGTAGACAATGCCGACGATGTCCGGCTCGGCCTCCACCAGCCCCAGCGCGGCGCGCACGTCCGGCGTGGGAGCGATCCGGTGCCGGAGCGCCGACCACAAATCGACGCCGTCGATCTGGATCGAGCGCAGGAACTGGCGCGCGTAGCGCCCCGCCGGCACCGCCTCGGGATCGGCCAGCGATAAAAACCGGAACCGATCCCCGGCAAGCTCTCGCGGTTCCAGCCGAGTCAGCGGGTGGTCGCGATTGACGATGATCACCAATCGGTTGGACAGAAAAGTTTGACGACTGGCCGGATCGATCCGGTCGCGCTCGACCAAGAAATCCATCCACTGCTCGTCGGCGGACAGGTACACGTCAGCCGCCGGCGCGGCATCGATCTGAAGCGCCAGCACGTTTGAGCCGGCCAGGTTGAAGCGTGGCTCGAACCCGCTCAGCCGCTGGAATTCACCGGCCAGTTCGAACACGGCGTCGCGCAGGCTGGCCGCGGCGTAGATCATGACACTCCGGTCCGGCTCCGCCTGGCGATCGCAGGCGGTTTGCCCGAGCGTCAAAACCAGAGCCAGAATCCAATGGCGATGCATGCACATCCCCCAACCTGTTGAATCGAGGACCGGAGTATAGCCGCTGTCAGGCGCGGGTCGTACGGCAGCCCCGACGCGTTTGCTGGTCTGTTACCGGCTGCTGTGGCACTGTCGCGGCCTAGATGAGCAAACCGGGAACATCCGGCGCGCCTCCGCTGGCGCGGCGTGAAGTCGTGGTCGAGCGCCGGGCCGGAATCGAGATCCGCGATCCGTACCGCTGGATGGAGGTCCCGACTGCCGAACTTCAACGGTGGTTGCAGGCGCACGCACGTTTGTGGCGCGGCAGTGCAACTCGTGGCATATCATTAGTAGGCAACGCAAAGTCGCAAAGACGCAAAGACGCAAAAACGCAAAAAGTTGAACGCAAGCGAAACACGCTTTGCGCCTCTGCGCCATGGCGTCTTTGCGTTGAATCACTGTCCCTGTCGCGGTACTCGAAGACGCGAGTGAAATCGCAGACTGAGCTGGAGGGGGTTCGAGATGCATGAAATTCCGCTGGCGTTGGTTCTGGCCGCCCTGTTCGGGCTCGGCGCGGTCTGCCAATGGCTGGCCTGGCGCTTGCGCCTGCCAGCGATTCTGTTCTTGCTGCTATGCGGGCTGGCGCTAGGTCCGGGATTGGGGTGGCTGGATCCTGACGCGATGCTCGGCGAG
>JBFGYD010000374.1:0-3385 GCA_041587615.1 Lysobacterales bacterium | reverse complement strand
TCGCGTACAAACCGCCGATGATGGACCCGACCGAGGTGCCGGCCACGTAGTCGATCGGCACGCCGAGCGACTCCAGCTCCTTCAGCACGCCGATGTGGGCCGCTCCGCGGGCCGCTCCGCCGCCCAGGGCCAACCCGATTTTCGGGCGGCCGCTCGAGTCGATCCCGCATTCGGCCGGGAGGCCTGAAGAACTTGCGGTCAGTAGTACCAGACCGGCCAGTCCGACTAACGATGAATGACGCATGCAATGTCCCTCGTTCGCGTTCGACGTCCGCTTGCCCCCCAGCTCGCGGGCAAGAGTGTAACAACGCCGGTCCTGAGGCGTATTATCGTCGACATGAGCGTTCAATTTCGTCGCCTCGTGCGCCGGCATCAGCACCGTCTGTTCTCGCTGGCGGCGCATTTGCTCGGCAATACCGCCGAGGCCGAGGACGTGGTGCAGGACGTGCTGGTCAAGCTGTGGCAGCACTTGTCGAGCCTGGACGCGGAACGGGTCCGGCCCTGGTGCCTGCGGGTTACGCGCAACGCCTGTCTGGACCTGCTGCGCCGCCGCCGGTACCAGATGGCCTACGTCAGCGAGGCGGTCAACGGCGGCGGAGTCCGAGTTGAGGAGACCCCGCTGGATCACCTGACCAACGCCGGCCTGGGCCAGCGTCTCAAGAATGCGATCGGCGATCTCGACGAGCCGTTTCGTTCGCTGATCGTGCTGCGGGAGCTGGAGGAATGTTCGTACAAGGAAATTGGAGAAATATTGGACCTGAGCGATCAGCAAGTTCGGGTCTATCTACACCGGGCTCGGCGCAAACTGCGTCATCGCCTGGGGAGTGAGTTGGATGACTGAGAAAAGACCGGACAAATGGTTCGACGACCGGATCGAGGCGTTCGTGGACCGGTCGCTGCCGGACAACGAACGGCGCCTGTTCGAGGCCCGCTTGGAGCTCGACCCGGCGTTGCGCGTCGAAGTCGCCAGGGCGCGGCGGCTCGAGCGCACCTTGGCCGCGACGCCGCGACTCAGGTGCCCGAGCGACGTGCGCCGGCGGGTGTTCGAGATGACCTCGGCGCGGCGACCGCGTCCCGGGCGCTGGGCGTGGGCGGCGGCCGGCGCGATGGGCCTGGCCGTTGCGGTCCTGGTCGCCGTCAAGGGACCGCTGAACGGTAGTCCGAGCCCCGCCGAGCTGGCCCAGGCGCGCGCCGACATGGCGCTGGCGCTGGCCTATCTGGATCGCGCCGGGCGGGTCGCCGGGCGCGAGGTCGGCGGGCAGTGGGTCACCGGTGGCATCATCAAACCGGTCAGCGCGGGCCTGAGCTTGCCGGCGCGCGATCCGGCGACGGAGGCGAAAGGATGAAACGTTGGTTGATCGTGTTTTTACTGCTGGCCGGGACCGGCGCCGGCGCCGACGAGGCGCTGAAGCTCCAGCCGGGGTACGTTGACTTCGGCGACTTGAGCGCCCTGGACGGCGGCGAGCCCTCGGTCGAGATCTCACTGGGCAGCGCGCTGTTGGGGTTCCTGTCGGCGGCCACCCGGGAGGAGGACAGCGAGCTGGCCGACACCCTCGGCAAGCTGCGCTCGATTCGGGTCACGGTGTTCGAGGTCGCGCCGGAAAACGTGGCTGAGGCACGCGAGCGGGCCGACAAGATCAGCCGCGAGCTGGAGGCCCGGGACTGGGATCCGGCGGTGGTGGTCAAGTCCAAGGAGCGGGCCATCCGGATGTACATGAAGCTGCTCGAAGGCCGGGTCGCCGGCATGGCGGTGATGCTCATCGAGCCGGGCAGCGAGGCGGTGTTCATGAACATCGTCGGCGAGATCGACCCCGCCCAGCTCGGCCGGGTGGCGAGCAAATTCGGCGTCTCGATCGAGGACCTGGCGGATTAGTTCAGGCCATTGGCGGGTGGGCGGCGGCTGAAGCGCTGCCGCGTGCTATGATCCGGCGCCGTGGCGAAACGACGCAAATTCCCGACTCTGGTTCTGCTCCTCAACGCGACGGCCCTGATCGCGCTTGCGGCCTGCGTGCCGCCGGGCCCGAGCGTGATCCTCAAGGACCAGCGCTTCATCGTTGAAGTGGCCGACGACCCGGGAGAGCGCAACCTGGGCCTGATGTTTCGGGAGGAAATGGCCGACGACGAGGGGATGCTGTTCATCTTCGAGCAGGAGTCGCCGCGGGCGTTCTGGATGAAGAATACGCGAATTCCACTCGACATCCTGTATTTCAACCGCCGCCTGACGCTGGTCAGCCTGTACCGCCACGTGCCCCCGTGCCGGGCCGATCCGTGCCCGAACTATCCCAGCGAAAAGCCGGCCAAGTACGTGCTCGAACTCAACGCCGGGACGGCCGATCGCCTGCGGGTCGAGCCCGGGGATTCGTTGATCCTGGATTTGTGAGTGCGTCGCCGCCGCGCGCGATGCCCGGGCGCGCGGCGTCCAGGTGCAGGCACGGTATCCCGACCTGATAGGGCACCAGCGGCGCCGACGGGGGGTGGGCTCCAAACAGAAGCTCGTCGGTCAGCGGAACGAATCGTTTCATTGTGAACGCCCTTGCAGCCTATGATGGCGTTATTGAAACGCGCGCTGATGACCGAATGATTACGCAATCATGGCGAGCGGATGCCGCGTACCAACACGGCGGCGGGAGATGACCGCGCAGGCGTCAGACCTCGGGCCGCTGTGGCAGGCTTTGGCGAACTCTCTGGACGCCGACCTGCCGCTGCTCGAAGGCGCCTTCCTGATCGCCCGCGATGAGTATCCTTCGCTCCCGGTGCCCGAGTACCTTGCGGTGCTGGATCGCATTGCTGCCGCTGCAAGTGAGCGCCTGACGGGAATCTCCGACGGGTCGCGGCAGCGCCTGGGCTTGAACGAAGTCCTGTTCGATGAGTGGGGTTTCGAAGGCGACACCGAAAGCTATTACGATCCGCGCAACGGCTATCTGAACGAGGTGCTGGACCGGCGCAGGGGGATTCCGATCACGCTGTCGGTGATTTACCTCGAAATGGCGCGCCGATCGGGTATTCAAGCCGACGGACTCGGTTTCCCGGGCCACTTTCTGGTGCGCTTGGGAGACCGCCGCGACGGGCTCGTCGTCGATCCGTTCAACGCCGGCAGCCGGATCGACCCGAATGCTCTGGGCACCCGGCTGGAGGCTCGGCATTCGGGTGCCGAGGTCGATGCGGCCACGCTGCGGCGCTGGCTGAAGCCGGTCAGCAGTCGCGCGATCCTGGTGCGAATGCTGCGCAATCTGAAGGCGATTTATCTGGCCCGCGAGGATGCCCAACGGGCGCTGCGAACCAGCGATCGGATCGTGACGCTGCTGCCGCGCTATGCGCCGGAGTACCGCGATCGCGGGCTGATCTATCAGGCGTTGGAGGTACCCCACGCCGCGCTGGCCGATTT
>JBFGYD010000373.1:0-3404 GCA_041587615.1 Lysobacterales bacterium | reverse complement strand
GCCCGGCGCCGGCGCCGGGCAACCGCGGCCGCTGATCGTGGACTTGCATGGTTTCGGCGACAACAAGGCGGGCCAGCGCGATATTTCGGGATTTGACACTCTGGCCGATAGCGAGGGTTTCGTCGTCGCCTATCCCGACGGCGCCGGGGGGACCTGGAACCCGTCGTTGGGCGGTGACCGCGTGACCTTGTCCAACAATGCCGACGAGGAGGGGTTTCTCAGGCGACTGGTCGCCGCCATCGCCGCCGACACACCTGTCGACCCGCAACGCGTCTATGCGACCGGTTTTTCGCTCGGCGGCGACATGGCCCAGGCGCTGGCCTGCGGTGCGGCCGACGTATTCGCCGCCGCGGCCCCGGTGGCGGCCCGATACCCGATCGATTACGAGGCGCGCTGCAATCCGTCCCGGCCTGTGCCGATCCTGATGTTTCGCGGGGACACCGATGAACTCGTGCCCTATCAGGGGGGCACCGGCACGGTCCCCGGTTCCGGTCCGACGCAGAGCGCGGCGGCGACGTTGAATATCTGGCGCGACACCAACCAATGCACGGGCACTGCTGAGACGACGCCTTTCGGGACGTTCGCCCGCTGCGACGTGTATCGGAACTGCGGGGAAGGGGTGGAGACCGGCCTGTGCACGGTACGTTTCGGCGCCGGCAGCGGGCACCTGCTCTACCTCAACGGCGACATCAACATCCCCGAGAGGTCGTGGGATTTCTTCCGCGCGTACCGCCTTCCGGAGATCACTGGAGAGCCGTTCGCGATCAACTACGGGCTCGCTGGCGGCTGGTTCAACCCGCTGACCGCGGGTCAGGGCTTCCTGTTCGATTTCGCGCTCGACAGCGAGTTCATGTTCGTCGCAGCCTTCACGTTCGATGCCGCCGGGGCCGCCAAGGGCAGCGGCATCGACGGGTCGGAGCAGCGCTGGTTCACGGCCCAGGGCAACTACTCCGGCAACAGCGCGGATCTGACGATCTTCCAAACCCTGGGCGGCGTGTTCGACGACCCGACCGAGCCGGTCACGACCGCGGTGGGCACGATGGGGATCGAGTTCGCTTCCTGCACCGAGGCGACGATCACCTACGACCTGCCGGACTTCGGCCTGTCCGGCGTGATCCCGGTTGTCAAGCTGCTGGCCGACGAGATCTGTACGGGGATCAACGACGGCGATATCGAGTTGAAACGCGCTCGGCGGCCCGCGCCTACCCCGTCCGGCGGTGCACAGGCAATCAACTACGGGCTGATCGGCGGCTGGTTCGATCCGGCCTCTGCGGGTCAGGGCTTGCTGTTCGATTTCCTGCTCGATGATGAATTCATGTTCGTCGCCTGGTTCACGTTCGACGCCCCCGCCGCCGGCAAGGGTGGCAGCATCCCCGGCGACGAGCTGCGCTGGTTCACGGCCCAGGGCGACTACACATCAAGCCGCGCCGACCTGACCGTCTTCGCGACCCGCAACGGCGTGTTCGACGACCCGACGATGCCGACCACCGACGCGGTGGGGACCATGGGAATCGAATTCGAGGACTGCACCAACGCCACGATCAGCTACGACCTGCCCGGCTTCGGGCTGACCGGCGAGATCGCTGCGACCAAGCTGCTGGCTGACGAGATATGCACCGCGATCAACGAGGGGTCGATCGAACTCAGCCGCTGACCGGTGCCGGGTTGCGGTTTTCGACGATGCCGAAAGAAGCGCCCGGCCCGAGCCGTCCCAAGCCGGACCTAAAGGACCCCCTCCGAGCCCTGTGCAACAGAATCACCAGGCGCCAAGCAGGTTGCGGTTTTGCTGCAGGCAAACAAGCGGCCTGATTGTCGCCGACCGAGTTAGGAACGCAGGCGCGGCCCTGGACCGCCAGGCGCAAGTGAGGTTGCGGTTTTTCGCGAAGCGAAAGAAGCGCCTCACTGGAGCCGGCCTGGGCCGGAGCGAAGGCAAGCTCGCTATGGCACTGAAGATGAAACGCCAGGCGAAAGACGGAAGGCGGTTTTCGGCGAAGGGCAGGTCAGTCGACCGGTGCGGTTTGAGACGCAGTCGAAAGAAGCGCCGGTTGACTGACCCATTGCCCGTCGAAAGAAGCCGACGGCTTGCGCCGACCTCCACAGGAACGCAGGCATCACCCGGGACCGCCCAGGCGCAGGCCGCGGGCGGTTTCGCCGTTAGGCGAAGAAGCCAAGGCCGGAGCCGGCCTCGGCCGGGGCGAAGGCAACCTACTTGATCTTGCCTTCCTTATAAATCACGTGCTTACGCACCACCGGATCGTACTTCTTGAATTTCAGCTTGTCCGGCGTGTTCTTCTTGTTCTTGTCCGTGGTGTAGAAGTGGCCGGTGCCGGCGCTGGATATCATTCTGATCTTGTCGCGCATGTCGCCGTTCCTCCGCTCAGACCTTGACGCCGCGAGCGCGCAGGTCCGCGAGCACGGTGTCGATGCCCTTCTTGTCGATGATGCGCATGCCTTTGGTGGACACGCGCAACCGAATCCAGCGGTTCTCGCTCTCGACCCAGAAGCGATGATACTTCAGGTTCGGCAGGAACCGCCGCCGTGTCTTGTTGTGCGCGTGCGATACGTTGTTTCCGCTGGCGGGCCGCTTGCCGGTCACTTGGCACACTCTGGCCATGGGTTCACCTCTGATCCATCCAAAAGACCGGGCGTTTGGCCCGGCCAAAAACAGCCGTGCATCATACCAAGCACGCCCTCGAGGCCGCAAGGGGGTGCGGGCCGCAGAGTCGCGGGCCGCGAGGCGTTGTAGACTAGCCGAAGCTTTTCCAAAGGATGTCGTGATGAGAATCGGGATTGGGTTGTTGGTCGGGTTACTGGGCTCGATCGGAGGGGCGGCACACGCCGATCTGCACGTGGTCAGCGAGGTCGATACCGGCGCGACCGGCAAGATCATCGTCGAGCAGTGGCTCAGCAGCAATCGCAGCTACCGGGGTCAGGGACAGATCGCGTACTTGGCCGATCTCCAGCGCAAAGAGCTGTTGCTGGTCGATCACGAACGCCGCCGCGTGACCCGCTATGAACTGGTGGACCCCAAGCCGCTGGGCGCGTTCCAGTTCGAAATCACGCTGACCGGCGAGCGCGGCCGGGTCGGTCCCTGGGCGGCGGAGGAATTCAAGGTGGCAAACCTGGCCCAGCCCGGGGTCGAGTACCGGGTTTGGACCACACGCGAGATCGATGCCGAGACCCAGCACTACTTCAATTTCGTGCGCCGCCTTCCCGGGGGCGGCGCGCTGGCGGCCTCACTGCAGCAGCTCGAGGGCTTTCCGGTGCGCATCGTCACGCTGATCCGCGGTCCCGCGGGCGACCAAAGGGTGGTCAGCGAAGTGATCAAGATCGACAACGACCACCCCCCGCGGGGCATCTACGAGGCCCCCGAGGGCTACGTCGAGAAGTGAGCCTAGCGCTGG
>JBFGYD010000372.1:0-3411 GCA_041587615.1 Lysobacterales bacterium | reverse complement strand
GGCGATGATGCACGCGGTCAGCGCGCCGAAGGTGACCAGCGGAATCGAGCCCTCGTAGGTCTTTTCTTCCTTCGCGATGACCAGCGTGCCGAGGAAAATGAAGCAGCCGATCAGTGCCCCGACCGCGAACAGGATCAGACCCAGATAGAAATTGGGATTGGCCGGCATCGGCACGTACGAGGTCATCATCACCGAGGCGTCGCCGTTGAGCACCGCCGCGTTATTGATGATGACCCCGGCGACCATCAGCCCGAACGCGGCCCAGGCGAGGCGCGGCGTGGCCAGCCGGCAGCGCAGCAGGGTCGAGGAGCAGAAATACAGGATCGCCATCTCGAAGAAGATGATCCAGAAAATCAGCATGTTGACCCCGTGGGAGGTCAAGAGCTGATAAAAACGGTCCGCCGGCAGCAGGTGCACCGCGGGCCAGCGGGTCAGCGTTACCAGCAGCGCCGCGATGCCGCCGAGCAGCAGCATCACCACGCCGGCGACGGCGTTGGCGCGCATCAGTTGTTCGGCTGGCCGATGGAACTGGAGGCCGGATTCAGGACAGGTTCGGAACGCTTCGCTGCTCATGATCCGCCCTCCGTGATGTAGATCTTGCCGACCATCGTGTGGTGCAGGATGCCGCAGTATTCGTTACAGATGATGGTCTGGTCGCCGTCGGTGTCGGGGGTGATGGTCAGGACCATCTCGTAGCCCGGCATGATCTGGGTGTTGATGTTGACCGGCTGCAGCGAAAAGCCGTGCTGCCAGTCCAGTGACGAGATGTGCAGCCGATAGGTCTGGTTTTTTTCGAGCTCCAGCAGCGGCCACCACTGCCACAGGCGCGCGATCAGGTAGACGTCGCTCCCCGGTGGCGGGCGCACCACCGGGATGTTTTGATCGGTTTCGGTGCGCACCGTGTACTGATCGACCATCGCGATGGTCTTGGCCTGGAACGCCTCCGGCGTGGTCCGGTAGGCCTCGTTGGAGAGATTCTGTTTTCCGTACACGTGCCAGAACGGCATCATGAAGAACATGATCAGCGACCAAACCAGCGCGATCGCGATCCAGGTTCCTTCGACGCGGTCCAGCGGCTGTTTCCACCAGACCGTTTCCGCGGGGGGCAGGATCGAACTCATGGCGGAACTCCTGTGTGGCGCTATTTGGCGATCGGGATGGTGACGATCTCCATGATGCCCCAGATGATGTAGAACACCGCCGGGAACACGATGCCGATGAAAAGCAAAATGAATGGGTTGTCCAGAATACGCTGCATGACCGGTATCCGGACCGTTGGCTGTTCGCTTGCCTCTGGATGATTCATCAGATGTCCCCTGAATGGTTAGAGTTAACCCTTGCCCGGCTACCGGCGGGCTCGCGTTAGGATACGCCGATCCCGGTTGCGGGTAATTCGTGGATAATCACTTATTGACCTTCGGAAAATACGTAGTGGCTTCAAACCCGGCTCCTGCTCCAATGCGACGGATCGACCCGCAGTACCACCATAAGAACCGCCGGCTGCCCATCGATCGGTCGCGCGCCGATTCGGCAGCGATCGGTCGCGCGCGTGCGCTGGCGGTCGCGATTGGACTGCTTGCGGCGCTGCCCGGCTGCGAGCGGCAGAGCGGTCCGGGTTACCAGATCCATGACACCAAATACGCGGCCGTGGGGTTCAACGGCGAGGAACTCGATCCGGCCGCCGAAGCCTGGCCTTGCGTGCTGGACCGCTATACCGGCCTGACCTGGGAGGCTAAGTCGTCGAACCCGGGCCTGCACGACTGGCGCAACACCTACAGATGGTACCACCCGGGTGAGTCACACGACCGCGGCTTGGACTACCGTGGCACGCCCGATGGCGGCGCTTGCGTCGGCAGCGCCTGCGACACCTGGGCCCTGGTCAACGCGGTCAACGCGGCCGGTCGCTGCGGGCACGACGATTGGCGGCTGCCGTCGAGAGACGAACTCGCGTCGATCAGCGATCCGCGCCGGATCGAGGCGCCGCCGACGATCAACATCCGATTTTTTCCGCTTGCCCAGCCGGACGAGTACTGGTCGGCCAACGATTATCACTTCCAATATGATGCCGCGTGGGCCTGGAACTTCCGCTTCGGGCATGACCGCGTCGACTTCAAGGCCGTGCCCAAGCGGGTGCGGCTGGTGCGCGGCGAGGCGACCGAACTGGCGTCGGTCAACGACTGAATCTCAGTCATGCGGCCGACCTCGACCCAAACTTGGATGAACGCCGCCAGGGCCTGCCGGTGAATAAGCTGGCCAAGCTTGCGCTGCTGCTGGTCGTCGTGCTGGTCTCGCTGAGCGCTTATCTGCGGTTGGCTCACTCCGGAATCGGCTGTCCCGACTGGCCGGCCTGCTACGGTCGGATCGGGCCGCCGCCGGCGGCGAGCCCGGCCGCGGGCCCGCCGAACGCGTATCAGCGGATGGGAGACGACGCCAACGAGCCGCTGGCCTGGGCCACGCCGCTGCACCGCCTGGTAGCCAGCGTACTCGGCCTGATTGTGCTGGGGCTGAACCTGCTGGCCTGGCGCGCCCGCCGGCAGCGCCTGATCACGCTCGCGCTGCTGGGCCTGACCGTGTATCTGGCCGTCCTCGGGATTCGCTCCGGCAGCCTGCACGACCCCGCCGTCGTGATGGGCAACCTGACGGGCGGCTTCCTGATGCTCGCCCTGCTGGGCTGGCTGGTCATGGCCCCCCGGCCGGGCGCACCGGATCTCGGTCGGCACCGTTGGCTCAAGCGCTGGGCGGTGCTGGGGATCGTCGTCCTCGCCGGCCAGATTCTGCTCGGCGGGCTTACCAGCGCCAACTTCGCGGCTACCGCCTGTCGCACGCTGCCGGATTGCCACGGCGCCTGGTTGCCAGGACCGGCGCTACGCTCTGCGCTTGACCTGTCGCGCGCGCATCAAGTGACCCCGTCGGGCGTCGCGGTCGGGGGCGGGGAACGGATCGCGATTCACCAGGCCCACCGGCTCGGCGCGCTGCTGACGACGGCCGTGCTGCTGGTGGCCGGCTTTCTGGCACTGCGCGGCGGCGCCGGGTTGCGCACCACCGGGATCGCCGTGCTGCTGCTGGTGCTTGCCGAGTTCGGACTCGGGATCGCAGCGGTCCTGGCCGGCCTGCCGATCGGCCTCGCGGTCGCCCATAACTGGCTGGCGGCGCTCCTGCTGCTCGGCCTGCTGCGGCTGCTGGCGCTGGCCCGCGCCGGTTCGGTCTGACCCGAGCGGTCAGGTTTTGCCGGCGACTGCGAGCGCGACCCCGCCGATCCAGTTGCGTCGCCGGCGATCCAGCCGCTGAGACGCGTTTTCGGCGTCGAAGTCCGAGGCCTGGGGCGCGGCCTTGAGCGCTTCGTCCAGCTCGAGGGTCCGCACGTTGACCACCGCATAATCACGGTCGCCGATGGTGCTGACCGCCGCCGGC
>JBFGYD010000371.1:0-3414 GCA_041587615.1 Lysobacterales bacterium | reverse complement strand
CGACGGCGCCCGTCGGACGATCCCGGCGTTCCTGTATCGGCCGCCGGGGGCCGGCCCGCACCCGGTCATCATCGCGATCCACGGCGGACCCGAGGGCCAGTTTCGGCCGTCGTTCCGCAGCACCTACCAGCTCTGGATCGACCGGCTCGGGGCCGCCGTGATCGCGCCCAACGTGCGCGGCTCCAGCGGCTACGGCCGCGACTACGTCGGCCTCGACAACGGGTTCAGGCGCGAGGATTCGGTGCGCGACATCGGTGCGCTGCTGGACTGGATCGCGACGAGGGAAGATCTCGACGCGTCGCGGGTCGCGGTCATCGGCGGCAGCTACGGCGGCTATATGGTGCTGGCCAGCGCGGTTCACTACGGCGAACGCCTGCGGGCCGCCGTCGACGTCGTCGGCATCAGCAATTTCGTCACCTTCCTGGAGAACACCGAAGACTACCGGCGCGACCTGCGGCGGGTCGAGTATGGTGACGAGCGAGATCCGGAAATGCGCCGGCATCTGGAGGCGATCAGCCCGCTCAATCACGCCGACAAGATCAAGGTGCCGCTGTTCGTGATCCAGGGCCAGAACGACCCTCGGGTGCCGGTGACCGAATCGCGCCAGCTAGTCGATGCGGTCCGCCGCCAGGGTCAGCAGGTGTGGTACATGAACGCGCTGAACGAGGGCCACGGCTACGCCCGCAAGGCCAATCGCGACGTCTTTCGCCAGGCCGTGGTGCTGTTTCTCGAGCGGCACCTGGCCCTAGCCGACCCGCCGCCGCAGTCCGAGCAGCAGCGTCAAAGCGATCAGCAGCGACAGTCCCGGTAGGCCGAGTCCCGGCACCGCCGACGGCGGCAGCTGCGGTGGTGGCCCTCCGGCGGGGGCGCCCCGGTAGCTGACGGTCAGCGTCGGCCGCCGGGTCATGGCGAAGTTCTCGCGCGACTCGAAGCGCATCGCGGTCTGGTTGCCGGAGTTCTCGGCGCCGATCAGCATCCAGCCGTCGTTGCCGGCCGGTGAGTCGATCCAGTCCTGGACATCGCGCGCAAGGTCCGGGTCGCTCCAGTCGTAGGGGCCGATCAGGCCCGAGACCAGCGTCTGCGCGGATGCCTGAGCGGCGAAGTCGCCGCCCTCCGTCGACCAGAAATCCTGGTCGAAAACCCGGTAGCGCCAGCTCGCGTCGCCCATCCGGGCCGAGTCGCCCATCCCGCCGGAACCGGAGTCAGAGCCGGCCTCACCCCAGTTGCCAATGGCCCGGTGCAGACTGACGGTGACGGGGCCGGACAGAGTCTTGGACAGATACAGGGTCAGAGTCACGTCGAGGATCGTCGAGCCCGGCGGGATCGCGGAAAAGTCGAACGCCAGTAGAGAGCGCCGCCGCTCTCCGGTCAGCAGGCGGCCACAGAAAAGGTGCGGGCCCTGGCCGCTCGAAAGCTCCGCGGGGCTCTCGAACAGCACCGTGTCGCGGCTCGGGGTCAGCGCGATCTGGGTCTGGGCTTGGGCGGCACTCGACAACAGTACCAGCAGCGCCAGCAGGCATCGAACGGGCATTCGGCTCTCCCGGGTCTGAATCACAGCGCCGCATTCTGGCCCAAATCGGGCCGGCGTTACCAGCGCCGGGTTCACAGTTCGGGGTCGACGCTGTCCGGCGGCAGGTGCAGCAGCACGGTCTCGGCGGGACCGTCGCCGAGGCGCATTTGGTACGCGCGATGGTATTCCCATTCGGGCAACGGTTCGGCGAAGCGCCGACAATTCCGGCAACTCATGCGATATGCAGTCCAGGTGGCCTCTTGACAAAATACCGAGCCGTGCTAAACTTACTTACGTGTAAGTTAGGTAACAAACCAATGCCGAGACTTTCGAACACCAAGGAGAAGATCGTCGACCGAGCCCGCGAGCTGCTGCAACACCGGGGCTTCGACGGATTCAGCTACCGCGACATTTCCACCGATCTGGGGATCAAGAACGCGGCGGTGCACTATCATTTTCCGTCCAAGGACGACCTCGGACTGGCGTTGATCGAGCGGTACGTCGACGAAACGCGAGCCGAGATCGACGCCGCGCGGCAAGCGCGCGTGCCGGTCAGGGACCAGTTGGAAACCTACTTCAAGCGCGCGCAGTTCGAAGTGGAAGGCGTCTGGAGCCTGTGCCCGATGGGAGCGCTGGCGCCGAGCTGCGAAACGCTGTCACAGCCGATGCAGACCGCACTGGTGCGGTTCGGCAAGCTGGTCATCGAATGGCTGACCGAAGTGCTGGAACAGGGGCGACGCGACGCAGTGTTGGATTTCGAGGGCAGCGCCGACGACAAGGCGCTGCAAATCTCGAGCGCGATTCAGGGCGCGCGCCAGATGTCCAAGCTGCACCAGAGCAACGTGGTGGCGCGGGTCGCCGATCAGTTTCGCGGCGAGCTGTACCGATAAAAAATTTGATCGCATTGTTTACCTATTAGTAAGTAACTTTAGCAGGAGAGCCGATATGAAAACTTCGATCACTTGGAGCGACACCGGAAACTTGCGGTTCGAACGACCGATCCGCGCGACGGCCGCCGGCCGATTCCCGATCAACCCCGGGCGCTATCTGGGGCTCGCGGCCGCTGGCGTACTGCTGGCGGTCGGGGTGTTTGCGGCGTTGACCGCCGGCGATTCGACCACCCGATTTCAGGTGCTCTCGGCGCTGGCCGCGGGACTCGGCCTGATTCAGGCGTGGCACGGACTGGACAGCGGGCGTCTCGGTCGAGCGCTGATCGGTGGCGGCGCCGGCATCGGCGTCATTGCGCTGGCCGTCGCCGCGGCGCCGGTCAACGCCGGGCTGCTCGCGGCTGCGTTCCTGATCGCCGGAGTCGGCGCCGCGATCAGCCATAGCCGCCAGACCGGCCTTTGGGTGCCGACCGCGGCACTGGCGCTGACCCTGGCGGTGCTGAGCCTGACCTGACCTTTAGGTTTCGCCGATCAACCGGTACCGGGGTAATCCTGGGCGAAGCAATCGGTGCTGTAGACGAAGAACTCGGCGGCTTCCGGCCAGTCCTGGAAGCCGCCTTTCTTGAGCAGGTGGTCGAGGAAATCCTCTGCCTGGGGGAGCGAAGTCCAGACCTTGGGAAGAAACGTGGCCTGCCGCTCGTTGGCGCGGATCACTAAGCCGTCACGGCCCGGGCACAGGCACTCGAGCAGGCGGGTCCGATCGGTGATGCCGGACAGACGCTCCAGCGGTGACAGCAGCGACAGCTCGAGCCTGAGCCCCGGCAGTTCGGCGGCCTCCAGCGGCGAGAACCGCGGGTCGCGAAAGGCCGTGGTCCAAGCGTTCTCGGCCACGTCCAGCACCAGCGGCCGGGTCGGGTTGAGCCGCCCGCAGCAGCCGCGCAGCGAACCGTTCTTGCTCAAGGTCACGAACGAGGCCCGTTCGCATCGCAGTGTCTCGGGGTAATCCTCAGCACTAAT
>JBFGYD010000370.1:0-3421 GCA_041587615.1 Lysobacterales bacterium | reverse complement strand
TCTCCCTCCAGGCCCTCGATCGTCGTAACGGCGCGGCCCGCCGCGGCGCTGATCGGCGTGACACAGGCCTTGATCGGCGCCCCGTCCAGGTGCACCGTGCAGGCCCCGCAGCGCGCGATCCCGCAGCCGAACTTGGTCCCGGTGAGTCCGAGGTCCTCGCGCAGTACCCACAGCAGAGGTTTGCCGGGCTCCGCCTCGACCTGCCGCGTGCTGCCGTTGACCGTCAATTCAATCATCGCCGTCCTCGCCTCTCGTTCGAGTGTCGCACCGAATGATAGCCCAGAACGCTGACAAAACGATGACCCAGCGCCAACCCGAGCCGGTACGCCACCTGTTAGTCTGCGAATCATGAATTTGACCACGCTTCGTATCCTGCGATGGGTCCTGACGATACTTCCGGCGGCCGGCTTCATCCTCGCCGGACTACCCAAGCTATTGTTGGTCCCGGCCTGGGTGGACCGGTTCGCCGCCTGGGGCTATTCGCGGGAATTCCTGGTCCTGATCGGAGCGTTGGAGCTGATCGGCGGGGCGCTGCTGCTGATCCCGCGCACCATGGGGCTCGGCATCGTGACTCTGGGTGCCATTTGCGTCGGCGCCGCTTACACGCACTTCGTCGACAACGGGATGGCGGAGCAATGGCGCCCGGCGCTCTACCTGGGCCTGCTCGTGACGGCCTATTGGCTGACCCGACTCACTCGATCCCGATCTCTCGGGGCTTGACCTCTCTACTGCTGCATCCGCTCCCGCGCCGGCGGGTACCAGGGATGCAGTTCCAGGCTGCGGCGCCAGGCCGCCCGGGCAGACTCGGGCTCGCCGTTGGACTGGAGCGCCACGCCGAGCATGAAATGCGCGCTGTGCACGTCCGGATACATGGCCGCGTAGTGCTCAAACAGCGCCAGCGCCCTGGACTTCAGCTCAGGCTCGTCGGCAGCGGTCCAGCCGCGGCCGATGAAGAACGCCGGGTACTGGGCCAGCAACTGGGGCGGGCCGGTCGGCGATGACATGGCCTCGGTCATAGCCTCGAGATCGCCGCCGAACATGGCCCGCTCGAAAGCCGCTACGCGGGGGGCAGTCGCCGCGTTATCCCGACCAATAGCGTCCAGCTCGGCGACGATCGCGTCGCGTTCGTACCAGCGGCCGTCGAGCATGACCCCGATGACGTCGCGCAAAGCCCCGAGGTCCTCGAGCGGATTGTCCCGCAGCAGCACCAGGTCGGCCTGGAACCCCGGTTCGATCCGGCCCACCGGCGGTCGTTCGGGTTGCAGTCGCGCCACCAGCGCGCCGGCGTTTCGCGTGGCGGCCGCCAGCGCCGCGCCAGCGCCAAGTCCGCTGGCGGCGAGCCATTCGATTTCCTCGATCAGGGACGATCCCGGATAGGCGCCCGCGACCGGCGTATCGGTCCCGGCGACAACGAGCGGCCACAGAATCGGCTGGCCGACGATTTCGGCGACCCGGGCGTTGTTGGCCGTGATCCGCTGGACCCAGGCCGCGTCGCGCCGCTGGTAGCGGTTGAAGCCTGGCCGCCACGCCTGGAGCACGGAGGGATGCAGCACGGCTGCTTCCGGACGCGCCAGCAGCGAGTCCAGGTCGCTCGGCTGGGTGGACATCGCCAGCATCAGCGCACCGTTCGCGGTCACCGATATGCTTGCGCCGGAAAGCTGCCGGGCCAATTCCGCGGCGTCACCACCCTCGGGCAGCAGTTTCAGCAACTGCTCCCCGTGTGCCACGTTGACCAGCGGACACGCCTGGAGGTCGGCGAGGTTGACCGCGTCGGGAATATGGCCGGCGACCTCGATGCCGATCTCGCTCGCCGTTCGGCAAATGGCGAGAAACTGATCGCGGCTCAGCTCCGAATACACCTTGACGAAGTCGTAACCCTGCTCGTGCTGCCAGCGCACCAGCGAGACCGCGTCCTCGACCGAGTCGACGAAGGCCATCGGCAGCATGTTCGGCGGGTTGCCGTCGACGTAATCGGCGGCAGTCACGAAGTCGGCGGCGAAGGCCGGGCACCGCCGGAGGCGCTCGCGCTGCCGCAAATGCGACGCCCGGCCGCGCATGTTAACGACCGTGGTCACCCCGTAGCCGGGAAACACGCCGAGCAGGCTGGGATGGTAGAGGTGCACGTGCGTGTCGATCAGCCCGGGCATCAGGAAGCGGCCGCCGCCGTCGATCACCCGCTCACCGGCGGTACCCGCGACCATTGCGGCCCGGTCGACGCTTCGGATCATGCCATCGGCAATGCCCACGCTGAAGGCGTATTCGATTCCCTGAGGGCGCACCAGGTTGACGTTGACGATCCGGTCAACGCTGGCGGCGCCGGCGGCGTTGGCCAGCAGCGCCAGCGCGATTGCGAACGATCGATACATGCCCTCGGACTCCTTTGCAGTAACATGCCAAGCTTTGGAAAACACCGGCGCACAGCCTACGACATCGGTGCCTGACAAAGCTTGGGAAAGCATTGGGAACGCCTTGGGTGGTTGGCGTGGCCCTGCCTGAACGCATCCTCATAGGCCGGATCAGCGTCGACCTGGCGCGCCACCGGCTGGTCTCAGGCGACCGCGAGCATAGGATTGAGCCGCGCGCGGCCCAGGTGCTCGCGCTGCTCTGCGCGCACCGCGGGAAGGTGCTGAGCCGCCATCGGATTTTCGATGAGGTCTGGCGCGGCGCCGAGGTGACCGATGATGCGCTGAACCGAACCATCTTCGATCTGCGCCGCGCCTTTTCGAGCCTGGAGCCGGGAGCCGATCCGATCGAGACGGTGCGCAAGGTCGGCTATCGTTTGCGCGAACCGGACCCGGTTCGCAGCAAACGATGGCTCGCGACCGCCACGGCGACTACCGTCGCGGCGGCAAGCTTGCTGGCTCTCGGCTGGTGGTGGCAGGCGAACCGCAAACCAGTAATCGCCCTGGTCGGAGAGCCGCGATCGCTGACCACCGCACTCGGGTTCGAGTACCATCCGGACTACTCGGCCACCGCCGGCCTGCTCGCCTTCAGCTGCCAGGAAAACGGGTCGGTCGCAATTTGCGGTCTGGATCCTTCCGAGCCGACGTCGACGCGGGTGCTCGTGGAAGCGCCAGCGCGCGGTGGCCGGTGGTCGCCGGACGGCCGCGCACTGGTCTACCAGCGCCTTTCTCCCGAATGCGAGATCCACGTTCGCCAGTTCGAGGATGGCGTCGATTCGCTGTTGCGCCCCTGCCGGGCTCGCAACGACGGCAGCATTGCGTGGTCGCCCGACGATCAGTGGATCTACTGGTCCGATCGACCAAGCGCCCAGGAACCGTTTGCGGTGTATCGCGTCACCGTCGGCGGGGATTCCTGGTCCAGAGTCTCGGCGCCGCCCACCGGCGCTGTCGGCGACTTTTTTCCGAGCCTTTCCCCCGACGGGCGCTTGCTGGCGCTGTTTCGTGCCGCCACCCCCGCC